>CABSKZ010000216.1 GCA_902478395.1 uncultured Eubacteriales bacterium
CGTAGGAGCTTGTGGAATGGACTTTTTAAACCTGCATTTGCCTGCCGGGCAAACAGAAAGACAACTTCCAGATTCCGTGGCTCCCGCAAATAACCCTTATTCACCCCGGTTAAACTTCAATAACCGTTTATCATGATACAAAAACATGATTGTGGATGGCAATAACGAAGAAATAACCGGTTTCAGGCAAATATAGTCATATCTGCGAGGCAATTGCAATATCCTGTGGTGCTTATAAATCAACTTAGCAGCGCCAACCCCATATTTTACCTTTCTCTTCTTAAAGTCGGTTATACTTTCATGGTAATAGCACAGAGGCTCCTGAATATTATAGCCTTCATATCCAGCCTCCCTGAAGCGGTACCACAAGTCCAAATCCTCCGCTCTTGCTGTTTCCCATGAAACGGAATAGCCTTTCAGTTCGTCCAAAGCAGTCCTGCGCATCATAACAGACGGATGTACAAATGGCACACCTGTCCAGATTTTCACTTGGAACGGGTGCTCCGGCACATTACGTATCCCACGCTGGCCAGTTTCATCATAAACAAACACGGACGAACCGACCACTTTGAGTTTTGGATTTCCATCCAGCAATTCGACCTGTTTTTCAAAACGGTTATCAACACATATATCATCTGCGTCCATACGCGCAATATAAATCCCAGAGGCTACATCCAAACACTTATTCAACGAATAGGCCAGCTTTTTGTTTCTTTCGTTTCTAATCAGAATAATATTATGGTATTGCTCCGCATAGCGTTTGGCAATTTCATATGTACGGTCCTTCGAACCATCATCACACATAATTAGTTCCCAATCGGAAAATGTTTGGGCTATAACCGATTCAACCGCTCTCGAAAGAAATTTCTCACAGTTGTATAGTCCCATTATTACACTAACCTTTGGCATAGGCACAACCCCATTTTCCTAGCAATCCATTTCATCAGTCCGCCAACCATCTCTTGTATATTTAATCTGTTTCTAATATGCTGGTGTATATCTCGCGCATCCTGCCGTTCACCAAACCACTGTCAAAATTTTTCACAAACTCCGCGCTTTTTTGACCCATTTTCTGTCCCAAAGGCTTATCATTGCATAATATGCGGATATACCTTTCAAATTCGTCTTTGCTGCCTAAAGAACACACATATCCATTGATTCCGTTTTGAATCAATTCCACATTGCCTCTTATTTCTGACACAACACATGGCACACCGCCGGCCATTGCTTCCATCAAAGCAACTGGAAGTCCCTCCTGAATGGAAGGAAAAACAAAAACGTCCGCAATTTTCAAAATTTTATAAATATCGCTGCGATATCCCGCAAAAATAACATTCTGCTTTACGCCTAATTGGTCGCATAAGTTTTCAAGTTCTTCTAAAAGCGGCCCTGTGCCGCATATAACATACCTGATATCCAAATCCCGCAAACCAGTCATGGCATTGATGATGAGTTTATGGTTCTTCCGTCTGCTCAATTCCCCAACCGACAATACCACATGTGCCTTTTCGGGCACCCCGAGCGCCTTGCGTATCTGCTTTTCATTACAAGCTGTATTCGAAATCTTTGCTGTGTCCACTCCAACACCCGGAACATACTCCACCCTGCCCGCGCGGAATTTTTTCGCCCTACCATAGTCCTCTTGGTTGATGGTAATCAGGACATCCGTATATCGGGCAAGAAACCGTTCAACTGCATAATATACCAGCCAATTAAAAAGAGGAGCTCCTTTATAGAAATGAAACCCATGAGCCGTATAAACCACTTTTGTTCCTTGCCTGCGCGCCTTTCCGGCAACCAGTCTCCCGACTACCCCGCCAATCGGCGAATGACAATGCACAAGGCAATAAGCATTATCGTGAAACAAAGCCTTCACCTGCTTCATCGCCAGCAGGTTCTTTCTTAAATTCAAAATGTCCCGTGAAAAATCAATCTGATGATATCTGACGTCCATTGCCTCCAATTTTTCACGAAGCTGCGCGTTGATTTCATCCGGATAGGTACTGCCTTTCTCAAAGTTACAGGCAACCTCTACCGCATATCCCAGGCTCTGTAAAAGTTCGATATTAGGCATATTAAACTGCTCTATCATTGAGGCGACAGACGCTAACACAAGAACTTTTTTCATTCATCTTTTCCTTCTGTTTTATTATAGGAAACCAAAAATATAAATCAACTACCCGATCCATAACCGCCTGTTTCCTGAATGCAGACCAAATGATACACAGCTTTAAACCACCGGCTGTTTGCGCCGTCCATCAAATTCTTTCTGCGCCCGAAGGGCAGGCGAAAGCAACGATATCCGCTTTTATGTTGATGATATTGCACAATCAAAAAAGTTTCATCAGGGCGGGTCTCTCTTCAAACGCTTCCACACTGCCGGCAACTCGTTTCAGATATTTTTATCAAGGGTTTACATGCACAAATTCCGGCAAATATTCATAAAAATACCCATCAACGCACACGGTACTTCCTGTGCTTTTGCCTTTTCGCCCACAAATTTTCTCTTTTTATACAAAATGAATTCTTTTCCCACAGCGTACGTTGCAGAAACAGCAATTTCGCGGATGATAATCGTTTACCGACGGCGCCTGAGCAGATTTATACCTGTTGATATACCACTCCCTAAAATGGCTCCTGAAAAATCAATCATCACATCCCGGAATTGCGCGCCCCGTCCGGGGACAAAAAGCTGGTGTATCTCATCACTCGCCGCATACAAAATGCAAAAGCCCAACGCGATCGCAAGCGTGATATACCATTTTTGTTCCGGCCGGAACAAAGCCAGCGTTATAAATAGCCCTAACACAGCAAACAATGTGAAATGTGCGTATTTGCGGACAGCATTATTTACATTCGCTACCACTTTCTGTTTTTCCGCAGGAGGAAGCTGCCTCACTTTAGGTGAAAGGTCGACAATTTTCTCCGTCACGCCGCTGCTCACATGATTGGACTGTTCGGCGGGCTGTGCTGAAAAGCAAAAAATAGCAACGGCCGTTGCAACAGTAAACAGCCAACAAATTTTCTTTAACATATACACCTCGATGACTACGCTGTTTTCATTCCCACAACCATTTCTCTTGTTTTGAAACAAATGCGTCTATATCATAAAATACGGTTTTATCTGCTGTGCTCTCCTTAAAAACAGTACTTTATAAACCTATATCGACCATACATGGCAGATTATAAAATTGGCTCATTTGCCAGTATTTGATTCGCGTTATGGAACAACTGGACCGGCAATTCCGCGCCGGCAATTTTTTCAAGCTTTTTGCAGGCCTCTAAAAGGCCTGGCGGACGAGTTGTCATATTATGGCAGTCTGACCCAAGCAGATGCACCGCGTCCTCCTTGAGCAGCTGCTTAACAATTTTTTTGGAAGGGCGCTCCACCACAGACGATGCATTGACCTGCACAACCAGATTCATAGAAAGGAGCGTCTCATATTTTTCAAATTCCCTCACGGAAGCTGTAAACCGTTCCAGATGTGCCAAGATGATCTGGATATCATAGAGTGCTTCCAGCTGGTAAATCTCATCATACATCCAACGGTTCCATTGGGAATATGGCATTTCCAGCAGAAGATACCGGGTCCCTTCGATACACAGGCGGGGAAGCTCCTTATCCTGGGAAAGCTCCGGCCGCAAATAGACCTCCGCCCCCAACCGAATATCAGGAATGTCCGCATTGTTTTTCCGAGCCGCCGTTATCAGCCGTTCATATGACGCGTTTCTTTCCTCCAGAAATTCCCCCACACTGCGCTTCTCTCCATAAAAATGCGGTGTCGCGACAATAGTGGCAATCCCTTCCTGTTTGGAGGCCGAAAGCATATTCAGCGCAGTGCTGCAATCTTTTGCCCCGTCGTCAATCCCCGGAAGGATATGCGCATGAAAATCAACCAATTCCATTTTTGTATTCACCCTTCCGCCCACCTCTGGCTCATGACCCGCTGCTGTTTTCTCCATACCCATAGCCATAGCCATTCCTATACCCGTATTTACTGCGGTAGGCATAGCTGTTAATATTGGCGCCATTCAAAATAAAGCCGAGAATCTTAGCATCTGCAAATTCTAAGACAGAAATCGCCTTTTTTACTGCAGCATGGGTGGTCTGTTTCTGACGGGTTACTATGACCGCACCGGTCGCAAATTTCGCCATAGCTGCCGCATCCGTCACTACCGTAACCGGAGGGGTATCTATCAAAATATAATCATAGGAATCCTCAAGGGATTTCAGTAATTCCTCCATTCTCCTAGAGGCCAGCAGTTCTGCCGGATTCGGAGGAATGTGCCCGGAGGTGATGCAGTCAAACCCATATTTCGGACTTTTCTGGATGACCTCCTCCAGTTTTACAAATCCGCCCAGCACGTCAGACAATCCTGACCCGTTCTTGACCCCCATATACTGGAACACACGTGGTTTACGGAGGTCTGCGTCAATAATCAATACCCGCGCCTCTGTCTGTGCAAATGTAATTGCAAGATTGATACAGCTTGTTGTTTTTCCTTCTCCCGGCGTTGCACTTGTGACAATAACCTTTTTGCAAACATCGTCCCCGGCCAGGGAAAACATGACATTGGTTCTTGCCGCCTTATATGCTTCCGTTACGGAAAACACGGTATCTGCATTGATAATTCCCTCAGAACCGTTTCTAACGTGTTTCTTTTTCTTAATCGATTTCATGGACAGCTTCATGCTTTGCCTCCCCTCACCTTCGTCTGCTCAAATTTTGGAATAACACCCAAAACGGGTAAATGATAAGTCTCTGAAAGGTCATCTTCATTCTTAATACGAATATCGAGTAAATCTATCAACACAAAAAGCAGGATGCTGGCACTAAAACCAATGAACGCGCCGACAATTGTGTTCAGCGGTACATTGGGCGACGATGGCTGTTTCGGAAGCGACGCCTGATCCACAACGACGACTGAACCACCCTGCATTACCCTGATGATTTCCTGCTCAACATTTCTGAGCACCGCCGCAACGACCATCTGCGCGTGTTCCGGGTCAGTGTCCGACGCCGTAATTTGCATCACTTCTGTATCATTTTTCACCTGCATGGAAATCATATCCCTAACCTGTTTATAGTCATAGTCAAGGCCGCTGTCCTCAGCAACAATGGTCATAAATGTATCACTGTTTAAAATTTCGATATACGTAAATACCAACAACTGTGAAGCCGCCATGTCCGACATGTTGATATTATCACTCTTTTTTTCCCTTAAATTATTTACATAGATTGAACCGGAGGATACATAAATTGGATCTACCAAATATGCTGTATAACTATAGAACAAAAGACCTCCAGCCAACATTGCACAAAGAATTACCCACCACTTTTTGAGAATAAGTTCTACTACGTTTATC
>CABSKZ010000217.1 GCA_902478395.1 uncultured Eubacteriales bacterium
GAATTCCTTCGGGCATACTGACAATGGCGTGATGAAGCGCCTGCAGGATAAAAATACAGTTATTTTCCGCGCTGATATCAATCGTGATGTTACGTTTTTTCTGGATTATGAAAAAATCAGAAACATCACTGGAAGCAATCTATACCGAAATTAAGGGGGATAAATTATGAGCGTCGATATGCTGAAGAAAATGCTCAAAAGCGAGAAGCTGGAGAAAAACATTTTTTTGCTTTTTGGCGAAGAGGTATTTTTGAAGCTGCATTATAAGAACTTATTGGTAGAAGCCTGTAAGCCAAACCAGATGGAGGACTTGAATACCTTTGTATTTACCGGGAAAGGCTATAAGCTATCTGAGGTGGACGAGGCGATAGAGGCACTTCCGGTGTTTGCAGATAAAAAGCTGCTTCTGTTTGAAAATTCCCTCGTCTTCAAGCCCGATGGAAGGACGGGCGCCCCGGCTGAATACCGCGATTACTGGAGTGCGAGACTCAAGGATGTTCCAGATTATGTGAATTTGATATTTGTTGAATCAGAAATCGACAAGCGGAGCGCTCTGTATAAATATATTGATAAAAATGGCATCAGCGCGGATTTTGCTTATTTAAATGAAAATGAAATGATTCGCTGGACGGTTGGTCTGTTTCAGACCATGGGGAAACAAATTGGACCGCACGACGCCAAATATCTCGTGGAAATCTGCGACGACGGGATGATGGCAGTCAAGCGGGAGGCGGAGAAGCTGTCTGCCTATACACAGGACAGGGCAGAAGTTATGCGGAAAGATATTGAGGCGGTTGTAACGCCTTCGGTGGAAAACCGTGTATTTGACATGATAGATGCCCTAATTGCGAAAAACATAGATCTTGCTTTATGTAAACTGAATGACCTCTTTCTTCTTAAGGAGGATGCCAACCGCATATTAGGTGCGGTTATCTATCATGTGGATAAACTGGTGAATACCAAGCTTATGCTGGAAAAAGGTGCGGATAAGTCCGCCATTATGTCAAAACTGAAAATCGCTCCGTTTGCAGCGGGAAAGTATATGCGCGACTGTGCAAAATATTCTCTTACCGACTTGGCATGCCTGTTAAAACGCTGCGGGGAAACGGACCGACTTTTAAAATCGAATTCTATGGACAATACTATATTACTAGAAATGCTGCTGATGGACAGCGTATAAGCGTGAAAAACAGCAGTATATTTTCAATCTTCTACCAATTAATAAAAAATTCATAAATAAACACTTGACAACGGATGGAAAAAGTGCTATTTTTATATTAGCACTCGAGGGGGAAGAGTGCTAACAACGAGGTGAGAATTATGGATATTGGGGAAAGAAAACGGAAAATACTCCATTCAATCATAACCGAATACATCGCAAACGCAGAGCCGGTGGGTTCCCGCCACATCGCAAAAAATCTGGATTTGGGCCTTTCGAGCGCTACAATACGCAATGAAATGGCGGATCTTGAGGATATGGGATACCTTGAACAGCCGCATACCTCGGCGGGGCGTGTTCCGTCTGACAAGGGGTATCGTTTCTACGTAAACGAGTTGATGAGCAATTATGAGCTGACCCTCAAGGACTTGACAATGTTGAAATCCCTATTGGAAATCAGGGTTGGCCAGCTTGACAAAATCATTAAAAGCGCATCGGTCATTCTATCTAGAATAACCAATTACACGGCAGTTCTGACTACGCCGGAAATGAAACAGGGTGCGATAAAAACGATTGAACTGGTTCCGATTGACCGTACCTCCATGCTGATTATTTTGGTGACAAACGAGGGCGTGATGCGCAATAAGCGTGTTATGATACCGGATAATGTAGACTCCGGTTTTATTTATCGGTTTTCAAATGTTTTGAAAGAAAAACTGTCCGGAATGCTGTTGGAGGAAATTAATATCACAAAAATCAATGAAATCAAGCAGGCGATGGAAACAAACTTTGAAATGTTGTTTCCCGTTCTGGATTTTATTACAGAAATTGTTGATGATGTGCGCCAGGAAACAGAGGTTTACATGAGCGGTGCGACAAATATTTTCAATTTTCCAGAATACAGCGATTTGGATAAGGCCAGAGAATTTTTGGAATTTCTCGACGATAAACAGTCGATTGCCGAGGCGTTAAAAGACACTGACACAGGCGCACAAACGGCGCATGAAGAGCCGCAGGAAGCCAGTGAAGGCATAGAAAAGAATAATCATGTCGAAATCCGGATTGGGAGTGAAAACTCTCTGGATATTATGCGCAATTCCAGCATTATTACAGCAAATTACTATATTGGCGACAAGGTGATGGGCAAACTGGGCATTATTGGCCCGACAAGAATGGATTATTCTAAAACAGTGGCAAAAATTGAACAGATTTCAACACATTTAAATAAACTTTTGTATGAACTTTACTATGACGATAGGGAGTGAGCGGGATGAGCAAGGAAAACAAACAGGAGAAAAAGACGCCGGAGAATCAGCAGGAGGAAACCAAAGAAGAGTCTAAAACCGCTGAGATGGAAGACAGGCAGATGGAAGCGTCGGAAAAGGAGGCTTCGCCTGCACCAAATGATGAATTGCAGAAAAAGTATGACGAGTTGTATAATAAATATTTACGGACTCTGGCGGAATATGATAATTATAAGAAACGGACGCAGAAGGAAAAAGATGAGCTATATGCTTATGCGGTTGCGGACACTGTTGGAAAGCTGCTTCCGGTTGTTGATAACCTAGAGCGTGCGGTAGACACGGCAGAGGAGAAGTCTCCATTTGTAGAAGGCGTAAAAATGATTCTCAAGCAGCTGTTTGAAATTTTCGAAAAAATGGATATTTCCGAAATAGAAGCGGTTGACAAAGAATTTGACCCCAACCTGCATAATGCGGTGATGCATGTGGAGGATGAAAGTGCGGCTCAAAATATCGTGGTGGAGCAATTTATGAAGGGGTATAAGCATAAGGATAAAGTAATCCGTCATTCCATGGTAAAAGTGGCAAATTAGGCAAGCAAGCTTTGTTTTGCCTTTCATATAAATTTATATTTCGTAAAATTATTGTTTCAATTATATAGGAGGAATGCGTTATGGCAAAAATCATTGGTATTGACTTAGGAACAACAAATTCATGTGTAGCGGTTATGGAAGGCGGAGAAGCCACCGTTATACCAAACGCAGAAGGCGCGAGAACCACTCCTTCCGTCGTAGCGTTTACAAAGGATGGAGAACGCCTGGTTGGACAGGTTGCCAAACGGCAGGCGATTACCAACCCGGATAAAACCATCATCTCTATTAAAAGAGAGATGGGCAGCAACCACAAAGAAAAAATAGACGGCAAAGAATACTCTCCACAGGAAATTTCCGCAATGATTCTGCAAAAACTGAAAGCGGATGCGGAAGCTTATCTTGGCGAGCCGGTATCCCATGCTGTTATCACAGTTCCGGCTTACTTTAACGATTCCCAGCGGCAGGCGACAAAGGACGCAGGTAAAATCGCGGGCTTGGAAGTACAGAGAATCATCAATGAGCCGACTGCTGCAGCGCTGGCCTATGGTATGGATAAAGAAGGCGACCAGAAAATTATGGTCTATGACCTTGGCGGCGGAACCTTCGACGTATCTATTCTCGAATTGGGCGACGGCATCTTCGAAGTTCTGGCAACCAGCGGTAACAACCGCTTGGGAGGCGATGACTTTGACGAAAGAATCATCAACTATCTCGCTGAAGAATTCAAAAAGGAAAATGGTATTGATTTAAAGGCGGATAAGATGGCGCTTCAGCGTTTGAAGGAAGCAGCTGAAAAAGCAAAAATTGAGCTTTCCAGCGTAACAACATCCAATATCAATCTTCCGTTTATTACCGCCGACGCTTCTGGGCCGAAGCATCTTGATATGACGCTTACCCGGGCTAAATTTGACGAGTTGACGCACGATTTGGTTGAAGCAACAATGGAACCAACCAGAAAGGCACTTGCAGACGCAGGGCTTTCTGCTGGCGATATCGATAAAATCCTGTTGGTTGGTGGTTCTTCAAGAATCCCGGCAGTACAGGAAGCGGTTAAGAAAATTACCGGAAAAGAGCCGCATAAAGGGATTAATCCAGATGAATGTGTCGCTGTCGGCGCTGCGATTCAGGCGGGGGTTCTGGCTGGTGACGTCAGTGGTATCGTTCTTTTGGACGTTACGCCTTTGTCTCTTGGATTGGAAACTCTGGGCGGCGTATTCACCAAGTTGATTGACAGAAATACCACAATTCCGACAAAGAAATCTCAGGTATTCTCTACGGCGGCTGACGGCCAGACAAGCGTGGAAATCCATGTGCTGCAGGGCGAGCGCGAAATGGCGGCGTATAATAAGACGCTTGGCAAATTCCACCTCGACGGAATCCCATCCGCGCCGCGCGGCGTGCCGCAGATTGAAGTTACCTTCGATATTGATGCAAACGGTATCGTTCACGTATCTGCAAAGGATTTAGGCACAGGAAACGAACAGAAAATTACAATTACTGCAAATACCAATCTTTCTGATGAAGAAATAGATAAGGCGGTTAAGGAAGCGGAAAAATTCGCGGAAGAGGATAAGAAAAAGAAAGAAGAGATTGAAATCCGCAATAACGCAGATACGCTGATCTATCAAAGTGAAAAATCACTGAAAGATTTAGGCGACAAGGTAGACGCGGCTGATAAAACGGCGGTTGAAGCTGAAATTGAAAAGGTTAAGGAAGCGCTGAAAGGGACGGATAACGATAAAATCAAACAGGCGACGGAAGAATTATCGAAGAAGTTCTATGAAGTAAGCGCGAAGGTTTACCAGCAGGCACAGCCGCAGGACGGACAGCCTGCTCCGGATGCTGCTCCGCAGGGCGGCGCGGCCGGAGATGACAATGTAGTCGATACCGATTATGAAGTTGTGGACGACGATAAATAAAATGGAATAAGCGGCAACAACCCACAGCGGGAATTTTCCTGTTGTGGGTTTGTGCCGCAGAAATCTTGATGTATAACCATGAAGT
Organism: uncultured Eubacteriales bacterium; assembly: GCA_902478395.1. Lineage (GTDB taxonomy): Bacteria > Bacillota > Clostridia > UBA1381 > UBA9506 > CABSKZ01. The sequence goes on from CABSKZ010000217.1 coordinate 4,998, forward strand.
GGGGTGAGGCAGATGGCAGAAAAAAGAGATTATTATGAAGTACTTGGGGTAAGCAAGGGCGCGAGCGATGACGAGTTGAAAAAGGCGTATCGAAAATTGGCGAAAAAATATCACCCCGATTTGAATCCGGATGACAAAGAGGCAGAGGCGAAATTCAAAGAGGTCAATGAAGCCTACGGCATCTTGTCCGACCCGGAAAAGAGGCAGCGTTACGACCAGTTCGGCCATGCCGGGGTTGACCCGAACTTCGGCGGCGGAGGCGGATATGGCGGCGCCGGTGGGTTCGGTGGATTCGACGGGTTTGATTTTGGAGATATATTTGACGGAATTTTTGGCGGTGGGTTTGGAGGCGGG
>CABSKZ010000218.1 GCA_902478395.1 uncultured Eubacteriales bacterium
CGTCGTATAGACCCCGTCCACATCCGTATAGATCTCACACAAATCCGCATGGCAGGCCGCAGCGATTGCTACCGCCGACGTGTCGGACCCGCCGCGCCCCAGCGTTGTGATATCGTCGTAGCGGTTCAGCCCCTGAAAGCCTGCGACAATCACAATCTGTTTCTTATCGAGCTCCCGGTTTATCCGTTCCGCGTTGATTTTTTTAATCCGCGCGTTGGAATAGTTGGAATCCGTCACGAAGCCCGCTTGCCATCCTGTCAGAGAAATGACCGGAAAGCCCAGTTTTTCAATCGCCATTGCGAGCAGCGACGCGGAAATCTGCTCCCCGGAGGCGAGCAGCATATCCATCTCCCGTTTGGAAGCGCCTTCATTGATTTCTTTTGCCTTTTCAATCAAATCGTCCGTCGTATCCCCCTGTGCGGAGACCACCACAACGACACTGTTCCCTTCTTTGTATGTACTCGTCACAATATCCGCAACGTTAAAAACACGTTCTGCGTTTGCGACGGACGAGCCGCCAAATTTCTGTACAATCAAACTCAAAACATCATACCTCCTCGTTCATATTCAATCTGTCCGCTGTCCCCAAAGCCGGGGTTATTCCAGAATTCTCACCCCTTCATTGTCCGCATCCAGCAGCCGGACGTCCCAGTTCGGATAAAATTTTTCCATATATTCCGACATGTCGTTCTGAAACGACTGTGCGTCGTCACCCTCCACCAATGAAACCATGGTAGGCCCGCTGCCGCTGATATAGGTTCCCAGCGCGCCGTAGGATTTCAGACGGTTATAGATTTTCTGGTACCCGTCGATAAAGGTCTTCCTATACGGTTCGTGAACCCGGTCATCCACCGCGCACAGAAGGTTTTCATACTCCCCGGACAGCATTGCCGCAACCAGCAGAGCCGTATGTGAGATGTTAAAACTCACATCCCGCAGGGTATAATGCCCCGGCAGGGTGCTGCGCGCCTTTTTGGTCGTAACCGCATAGTCCGGAATCAACAGCAGGAACTTTAAATCCCCGCTAACCTTGTGGGAGTAATAAAAAATATCCTCCTTCTCAAAGACTGAGATGGTAAAGCCCCCTGCGATTGCAGCCGTAGAATTGTCAGAATGCCCTTCCAGCTTAGCAGCCATGCACATCAGCTCCCGCTGGGTGAACCGGTCCCCGCAAAGACGGTTCGCCGCCGCTAGGCCGCCGACGATACAGGCGGAGGAAGAACCAAGCCCGCGCGTAACGGGAATGTTATTGGTCAGCCGTAGCCGTAGGCCTTTCGGGCAATACTCCGCTTTTTCAAACAGATACTTCATTGTTTTATATATCAGGTTTTTCTCATCGGTTGGAAGAAAGTCCTTCGTCCCGTTGTCCGCAATCTGAATCTCAAGGCCGCCTTCGGTTTCCTCGGCCTCGATTTCGTTATACAGCCGGAGCGCGACTCCCAGCGAGTCGAACCCCGCGCCCATGTTCGCGGTTGTCGCCGGAACCCTGACTATTACCCTGTTCATAACCCCCACCTCTCTAGGCCTTACAGCATCCGGATATAAGTGCCCTTGCCGTCAAGCAGCCGCATAAACGTTTTTTCCGGCATTTCCGCCGTAGTGAACGCAACTTCTCCATCCGCTTCGCCAATGATATCCTTTTCCGAAAAGCGGTCTGCACAGGCCTTGTCGCTGGTACGAACAAAATAGCACCCGGAAACCTCGGACGGGTCTATCAGGAAATCCTCCGCAGATTCACGCCAAATCAGGCGGTTGTTCACGGCAATGTGCTTCACCGCGTCAATGACATCCGCAACTACAGCACTCGCCGTCGGCAATTTGCCCGCTCCGCGGCCGTAGAACATCACGTCACCGATGGAGTCGCCATGGACCAAAATCGCGTTGAACACACCGTTTACATCGGAAAGCTGGTGGTCGTCGGGTATCAGCATCGGGCAGACTCGGGTAAAGACCCGGCCGTCCTCCTCCAGCTTTGCGTAGCCAATCAGCTTAATGACACAATTCATCTTTTCCGCATACTTTGCGTCCGCCTTTTCCAGCTTGGAGATGCCTTCTGTCAAGATTTTTTGCGAATCCACAAACTTTCCGGAGGCGAGGGAGGCTAAAATCGCAATCTTCCGGCACGCGTCGATGCCGTCTACATCTGCGGACGGATTGCGTTCTGCATAGCCCTTCTCCTGCGCTTCCTTGAGCGCTTCTTCAAACCCCGCGCCTTCTTTAATCATCTTTGTCAGGATATAGTTTGTGGTTCCGTTCAGGATTCCGTAAATTTCTTCAATCTCATTTGCCGCGAGACACTGGTTCAACGGGCGGATAATCGGAATACCGCCGCCGACAGACGCTTCAAACAGATAGTTGATATTATGTTCCTTCGCGATATTTAAAAGCTCGGTTCCGTGCGTGGCGACCAGCTCCTTGTTGGAGGTAACCACATGCTTGCCCGCCAGCAGCGCCGCTTTGGAAAAGTCATATGCCGGGTTGGTTCCTCCCATAACCTCGATGACCACGCTGACCTCATCATCATTTAAAATATCGTTGAAATCCTTGGTAAACAGGTGGCTTTCCTCGTGATCCTCAAAGTCCCGGATATCCAGAATATACTTGATATCGATTTCCTGTCCTGCTTTCCGTTTGATGCTTTTGGCGTTTTTCCGGATAATTTCGTACACGCCGGAACCAACGACGCCATACCCTAAAATTGCCACCTTTATCATTTCTGTAACCTCCCAAAAAAGTCAATACTGCCTAGTATATGATATGCGAACACAATATTTCCCTATTTTAATGATAGAGATATTATATATTATCTGTCCGCGCAGGTCAATAGTTTTCGAAAAAAACCATGATAAATCAGCTTGTCCGGTTCCCGCACCATATGGGATTGCGGGCTGAATTCTAAAAATAATTGCCATTAAGATAAAAATGGTTGTTATAAAATAGTGCAGAATGGACAAATGGTGGATTGGACGGACGAAAGCACTGAAAGCACTCGCCCAAAAGCGCACACGGATACGCCGAAAGGCGGCGTTTGTTCCTAACACAAAAGATGCGAAAAAGAAATCCGCCGTTTGGCGGATTTCACATAAACTTTATGCGGTAACGCACAACAAAATAATTGGTTTGCGGGATATAGTATTCTTTGCACGGTCTTGTGCGTTTTGGTACAGTCCCTGCTTTGCTATTCGTTGTGTATCAGGCCCTCCTCCGTAATATTGACCGTGACATGTACCGTAAATTCACTGTCCGGGAAACGGGTGGGCCAGTTGTACCGTTCCCAATCGGCGTAGCTCTGAAACAGCTTTTTCGCACGCCGGCCATAGCCAATGATGTCCGCACCGTAGCCGCGCGAGGAGTCCTCCAGAAACGCTTTGACGCTGCGTTCCAACTCCTGTGCCGCAACTTGGTTTAAGCCATCGATTTTCTGTTTATCATAATCTCCCGGCGGACATTTTACGATTTCCGCATCTAACGGGAGTGTCACTTCAATGTGGGGAATATTTTCCTCTATTACGACCTTCTGAATAGGTTTCTTTTTCTGATCCAGCCGCAGGGTAATGTGCTTTCCCTCCGCGGTTTCAGACGGCAGGTTAAAATAGGTTTCCTTGGCGTGGCCCTGCAGCAGGTTGTACAGCATGACCTCCTGCGAGGTCAGCGCGGTTTCAAACTTCCCGTTTTTAATAACACACATGCCCGATATTTCCGTTTTGTTTTCTCCCGTCTTCGGCAGACGTCCCGCCACAAAGTTCCCAAGCACTGCCTGTTTCTGTTCCTCTTCTTCCAAGGCGTCGGCAGATTCCAGCGTCAGCCCCGCTGCCGGAACCACCGGCTCCTGCCCGAGCGCGGTGATATTGAAGTACAGGTCCCGCAAGGTGACGGTCGGGATATAGGCGCTGTTGTCTTTCGAAAATACCAGCGTATAATACTTCGCCGGATTGCTCTCCAGCGATGGGTTTACGGTCTTTAAATACTCCTGTGCGCTGCAAAGCGACACCGCTACGAAAGTTTTCGGACTGAACTGGCTATTTTTCATCAGCATGGTGATATAGTCCATGATGCCGTCCTGTGCCAGCTCCGCCGAGAACAGCAGCAACTTGGTATGCGACAGGTTGATTTGCTTGCTCAGAATATTTCCTACCACGCTCAGGGCTGAGTAAATGTCCACACTGTCCACGGTGACCAGAGCGGTGCTTGCGTCCTTTGCCGTCCCGTCGTCTTCTCCGTCTTCCGCTGAATCCCCTCCGCCGGAGTCCTCTCCTGCGAGCATCGTCGGCTTCGCGAACTGGAAAGTGACCCGGATTGCGCCATTTTCCCCTTTGTCCAGCCCCAGCGCAACTGTGTACGCCATCTCGCTGATTTCATGTGAATACCGGCAACCTGACAGGACAGGCAGCACCAGAAAACAGCACAGCGCGGCAAGCAGCCTATGCCTCATGACGATTCCTCCTTTTCCGTCCGCTTTTCCATGCCGCCAGCGCGAGAACTGCGGCCGGAAGCACCATAGTCAGGCAGACCAACGGAAGCGCGGCCTGTGAAGAAATTTTCATGGCGGACATAATACTTTTCGGACTGTACGCCGTGAGGAACATTGCGGCGGCAGCAGGGACGATAAACAGCTTTTCATACTGCGTCCGCGTCACCTGCCCCAGAATTTCCACGATAAAATAATTCGACATACATAAATACAAAAGGGAGGACAGGACCCATACGGGAAAGAAAATGGCCTCAATGCTCTGGGAGTTCAGGCCAAACCGGATGAGCCTGCTCACTTGGTACACCGGCATGAAAAGCTGGGTATTCTCCGGATACTGTGTCGACAGGACATAAGTCAGGATAATGCCCACCGTAAACGCCACCCCAATACCGCCGCCCCAGAGGCACGCGCGGTTAAACTGCTTTTTTGCCTTCACATAGGGATACAGCAGAAATACATAGATGATGTCGGTGTAGGACGCGAGGATAGTAAAGGACTCCCTCCAGACCGTTTTCTGCCCCAACCCCCAGAACGGGTACAGGTTCGTTAAATGGAAACTGCTCGCAGAGGCCGTAACCACGATAACAAGCGCCGCAAGGATGACTGGAACCATCAGCGCGTGCATTCTAACCACGCCTTCGATTCCTTTATACGAAGTAATGATGATTGCGGCGCCGATGAAAACCGCGGTCAGAACGGAGGGCAGCTGGAACGGCGTGATGATATGGATGGTATCGGCGGCAAGCCGCAGCGTCATCGCTCCTTTAAAGAGGATGGGTAAAATCACAAGGACTGCAGTGATGATTTCCAGCGGCCTGCCGCCTAAAATTCCTGCGATATCCATGATGTTCTTTCCCTCAAACCGCCTATAC
>CABSKZ010000219.1 GCA_902478395.1 uncultured Eubacteriales bacterium
GGCAGCGTCAGATGTGTATAAGAGACAGGGCAATATATATTGCACTTTGAACAGAAAAAACTTTAATCCTGAAGAACTTCGGGCATGGTTCACTCCGAAAAAACATGTCATGCATAATGGGATGATTTGTTCGATAAGTGCGATATCAATACTGCTGTATTCCATTGAAAAGCAGCAATATATTCAGAATATCAATTAAACAGCAAAAATGAATTGAATTACATAAAAAAGTGGTGCCTTCATTAAGAAGACACCACTTTTTACAGCAGTCATTATTTGTTTTTCAGATTGAACCAAGCGTCCAATCCGAGGTATTTTGCTTCATCACCAAGCTCTTCCTCAATTCTGAGAAGCTGGTTGTATTTTGCAACGCGGTCTGTTCTGGACGGAGCGCCAGTCTTAATTTGTCCGGAGTTGGTCGCAACTGCGATGTCCGCGATGGTCGCATCTTCCGTTTCGCCGCTTCTGTGCGAGGTAACAGCGGTGAAGCCTGCACGGTTCGCCATTTCGATAGCTTCCAGAGTTTCGGTCAGGCTGCCGATTTGGTTGACCTTAATCAGAATGGAGTTGGAAACGCCCATGTCGATACCCTTTTTCAGTCTTTCAGTGTTGGTTACGAACAGGTCGTCGCCAACGAGCTGAATTTTGTCGCCCAGTTTATCGGTAAGAATTTTCCAAGCATCCCAGTCTTCCTCTGCGACACCATCCTCGAGAGAGATAATCGGGTATTTGTTCGCGAGGTCTTCCCAGTAAGCAACCATTTCATCACGGGTTTTGAAAATGTCAGATTTCCAGAAGTAATAGCCGTCTTTGCCGATTTTTTTCGCTTCGTCATACATTTCTGTAGCAGCCGCGTCAATGGCAATTCTGAAATCTTCACCCGGCTTGAAACCAGCTTTTTCGACCGCTTCGAGGATAACCTGAATCGCTTCCTCGTCGCTCTTTAAGTTCGGAGCAAAGCCGCCTTCATCGCCAACTGCGGTGGAGTAGCCCTTGCTCTTTAACACCGATTTCAGGTTGTGGAACACTTCTGCACAGTTGCGGAGCGCCTCTTTAAAGGATTTCGCGCCGACCGGCATAATCATGAATTCCTGGATGTTTACACTGTTGTCGGCATGTTTTCCGCCGTTTAATATGTTCATCATCGGAACGGGAAGAACCTTTGCATTGCAGCCGCCGATGTAGTTGTATAAGCTGCATCCCAGAGCTTCCGCGGCAGCCTTCGCGCAGGCGAGAGAAACGCCCAGAATTGCGTTTGCGCCAAGACGGCCTTTGTTTGGGGTGCCGTCCAGAGCAATCATCGCCTTGTCGATTGCAACCTGATCCAGAACGTTCATACCGATAACTGCTTCCGCCAACTCTGTGTTGACGTTTTCAACCGCTTTTTCCACACCTTTGCCGAGGTAACGGGATTTGTCCCCGTCGCGCAGCTCAACAGCCTCAAAAGCCCCAGTGGACGCGCCAGATGGAACGGATGCACGGCCTACGCTGCCGTCGTCGGTGTAAACCTCGACCTCAACAGTCGGGTTGCCTCTGGAATCCAAAACTTCTCTTGCAATGACATCGATGATTTCAATGTATTGTTTCATTTTTGTTCTCCTCTCTGATTGTAAAATAATGATTGTATAAATAAACTGCGCGGGCGGGAAAGCCCGCACAACTATTTTTGTATTACAGGATGATGCTCGTTCCCGTCATTTCTTCCGGTTTCTCCAGTTCCAGGATTTTCAGCATCGTCGGAGCGATGTCCGCCAGACAACCGCCGCTGCGCAGCACGACGCTGCCCAGCCCTGCTGCGATGAACGGTACAGGGAAGGTGGTGTGTGCCGTAAACGGTTCGCCATCCTTGGGGTCAATCATCTGGTCCGCGTTGCCGTGGTCTGCCGTAATCAGCGCCGCGCCGCCCTTTTCGAGTACTGCGCTGACAACCCTGCCGACACATTCGTCTACCGTCTCAACTGCCTTGACCGCAGCGGGAATGATGCCGGTGTGGCCGACCATGTCGCAGTTGGCATAGTTTAAGATGATAACATCGTACAAATCGCCTTCGATACGGGACAGCAGTTCTTCCGTCACCTCATAGGCGCTCATTTCCGGCTTCAGGTCATAGGTCGCGACCTTGGGGGAGTGGATCAATGCCCGGTCCTCTCCCGGATAAACCGCCTCTACGCCGCCATTGAAGAAAAACGTTACGTGCGCGTATTTCTCCGTTTCCGCGATGCGCAGTTGTTTTAGGCCTTGCTTGCTGATGTATTCGCCAAAGGTGTTGGAAAGTGTCTGAGGCTTGTAGGCCACTTCCACGTTTGGCATGGTTTTGTCGTACTGCGTCATACAGACGAAATACGTTTTGAAGTATTCCCTTGTGAAGCCATCAAATGCCGGATCAACAAATGCACGTGTAATCTGGCGCGCACGGTCCGGCCGGAAGTTGGCGAAGAGAATGCTGTCGTTCTCGGCGATAATACCAACCGGGTTGCCATTTTCCGTCACCACCGCCGGAATGACGAACTCGTCCATTACTTCCGCGTCATACGATTTTTGCACTGCCGCTGCCGCGCCCTCGGTCTGCTCGCCGACACCGCGCGTCATGGCCTCATAGGCTTTCTGCACACGGTCCCATCGGTTGTCACGATCCATTGCGTAGTAGCGCCCCATAACGGTTGCAATTTTACCGACGCCGATCTCTTTCAGCTTTTCATCTAACGCAATGACGAAATCCTTGCCAGAGGCAGGAGGAACGTCGCGGCCATCTAAAAAGCAATGGAGGAACACCTTTTCTAGCCCTTCCCGCTTGGCAAGCTCCACAGCCGCGTAGATATGTTTGTTGTGGCTGTGTACGCCGCCGTTGGAGACCAGGCCCATGATGTGCAGGGCGGAATTCTTTTCTTTACAATTCTTCACCGCGCCGAGCAGAGCTTCGTTCGTGAAGAAGTCGCCGTCTTCAATCGACTTGGTAATGCGGGTCAGTTCCTGGTACACAATACGGCCTGCGCCAATATTCGTGTGTCCGACTTCGGAGTTCCCCATCTGGCCCTCCGGCAAACCAACAGCCATACCGCTTGCGTCCAGCTGTGTGTTCGGGTATTCCTTAAAATAACGGTCTAAATTCGGCGTGGCCGCCAGTTTTACAGCATTGCCCTTGTCGGCGGCAGGATTTAAGCCGAACCCGTCCATGATACATAACAATAATGGTTTTTTCATGCTTTGCTCCATTTCCGTATTACTTATTGTAGTTGACGATTTTTGAGAAGTCCTCCGCCTTAAGGCTTGCGCCGCCGACGAGTCCGCCGTCAATGTCCGCTTCTGCAAACAACTCCGCGCTGTTGCCAGCGTTTACACTGCCGCCGTATTGGATGGTAATGGCTTTCGCGGTTTCCGGACAGTAAATTTCTGCAACGCAGTCGCGGATGGCTTTGCAGACCTCTTCCGCCTGAGCGGTTGTCGCGGTTTTGCCGGTTCCGATTGCCCAAATTGGCTCATATGCGATTATTGCGGTTTTTGCCTGCTCCGGCGTTACGTCCTTGAGGGCGATTTTTGTCTGCATCCGAACCAAGTCGTTCGTGATGCCCTGTTCGCGCTGTTCGAGGCTTTCTCCGACGCAGATGATTGGAATCAATCCCTTTTCAAACGCCTTGATAACCTTTTTGTTTACAGTTACGTCGGTTTCTGCGAAGTACTGCCGTCTTTCGCTGTGGCCGATAATCACGTATTTCACGCCGAGGTCGAGCAGCATATCCGCGCTGATTTCTCCGGTGAACGCGCCCTTGTCCTCAAAGTACATATTCTGCGCGCCAACTTCAATATTCGTGCCTTTTGCCGCTTCAACAGCAGCGGGCAGGCAGACCGCGGTCGGGCAGACGATAACGGTGTCAGCCGCGTCCTTAACCAGCGGAGCAAGCTCGGCAATCAGTGCTTTGGTCTCGCTCGGGGTTTTGTTCATCTTCCAGTTACCCGCAATTACTTTTTTTTTATCGTCATTCGTCATGAGACACGCGATGCCCGGAAGTTCCTTGCCTTCGAGGAACTCGAGGGAAGCACCGCCGCCGGTGGAGATGTGTGTCATTTTATCACCAAAGCCGAGAGACTCAACCGCCGCAGCACTGTCGCCGCCGCCGATGATGGTGGTGGCGTCCGCCTCTGCAACCGCTTTGGCAACCGCTATGGTACCATTTGCGAAGTTCGGGAACTCGAACACGCCCATCGGGCCGTTCCAGATAACAGTTTTCGCAGATTTGATGGTATCCGTAAACAGTTTAATTGAGTTCGGGCCAATATCAAGACCTTCCCAGCCATCTGGAATTGCGTGCGTGTCAGACATATCACGGTTTGCGTCGTTGGAATAGGCATCTGCAATGACGTTATCTGTCGGAAGCAGGAATTTCACGCCTTTTTTCTCTGCGAGCGCCATGACCTCTTTCGCATATTCAATTCTCTCGTCATCACAGAGAGAATCGCCGATTTTGCCGCCCTGCGCCTTGCAGAAGGTGTACGCCATGCCGCCGCCAATGATGATTGCATCAACCTTTTCAAGCAGATTGTTGATGACGCCGATTTTGTCCTTCACCTTCGCGCCGCCTAAAATCGCAACAAATGGGCGTTTCGGGTTTGCTAAGGCACCGCCCATGATTTCGATTTCCTTTTTAATTAAGAAGCCCGCGACTGCCGGAAGGTAGTGCGCGACGCCCTCCGTGGAAGCATGTGCACGGTGTGCTGTGCCGAATGCGTCGTTCACAAAAATTTCCGCGAGGGAAGCCAGCTTCTTCGCGAATTCTGGGTCGTTCTTGGTTTCTTCTGCGTGGAAACGGACATTTTCCAACAGAACGACATCTCCGTCCTTCATGTTTGCAGTGACAGCCTTCGCGCTTTCACCTACAACGTCTTCCGCCATGACGACTTCCTTGCCGAGATGCTCAGACAATCGTTTCGCGACGGGGTTCAAACTGTATTTCATATTAAATTCGCCCTTTGGCCGGCCCATATGGGAACAAAGAATAACTTTCGCACCATTCTCAATCAGATATTTAATCGTAGGAAGCGCACCGACGATGCGGTTTTCGTTCGTGATGTTGCCGTCATCGTCCATCGGGACGTTAAAGTCGCATCGGACTAGAACCTTTTTGCCTTTCACCGAGATATCTTCCACTGTTTTTTGTCTCATTGCTTTCACCTCATCATCATTTTATCATGCTCAGAATTAACCTACTATATTGTATATTATTTCCCTCTAAGTTTCAAGTAAAACTTGGATAAAATTTTATCAAATTCACAGAATATTTTCTTTTTTATTTTATTTAAATTATACCAATTCAGAGGTTTCATACGAGTTTTT
>CABSKZ010000220.1 GCA_902478395.1 uncultured Eubacteriales bacterium
CCTATGTCCTGCGCCATTCTCTTCACCTCCTTTCGATATTTTAATTATATCATACTTATTGCAGTATGTCAATGGATTTTGTAAATAAACAAGAAAAAATAAGGCGGCGGGAATTCCCCCCCACCGCCTTCATTCGTTGTCTAAAAGCCAATCAACAGAAACGCCCAACGCTTTAGCAAATACTTTTAACTCAAAATCTGAAACAAATCGCGTTCCAATCTCTATTCGACTTATGCTATCTCGTTCCAAATTGGCACCCATTGTTTGGATTTTTGCCGCTAAATCTTCTTGGCGCAGTCGTTGAACAACTCGTGCTTCTCGTAATCTTTCCCCACAAATATTCTTTTTTCCATTGTAGTCGTATATTTTCATTGTGCCAATATTCCTTCTTTATTCTTATTATTAGCGAATAATGTGCTAATATTCCGCTTTATTCTTGATTTTACAGTGTGAACCATGTATAATTGTGTTAAAGATCAGAATTAAGTATTCTAATCAATTTCAGTGTTATAATTAGGAGGAATCGGAAATATGAAATGCCAAAATTGCGGTGCAAACGTGGAAAACGCGCAGGTGTGTCCTAATTGCGGAACCATATTACAAGCTGGGAATTCTACTTCTCAGCAAATACCTACCATCATCATCAACAATGTGAACAAAAATGAAAACACTAATATTAATGCCGGATACAGCGGTAATGGTATTAGTCATAAGAGTAAAATGGTCGTTTTAATTTTAGCGATCTTTTTAGGCTGCCTTGGCATTCACCGTTTTTACGTGGGGAAAGTAGGAAGTGGGATTATATGGTTTTTGACTGGCGGTTTATTTGTGTGCGGTTGGATTTATGATATCGCGAAGATCGCTTCCGGCACTTTTACCGATGGTGCTGGGTGTGTAATCAGAAAATAAAAAATCCCCCGACTCAACCCATCTCGGATAAAGCGGGGGAACTTATTGACAAATAGAAAAAAGAAGCGGTTACAATAAAAGCGTAAGGCGCTACCTTTGAGACGGTTAGCCCATCTTTAAAGCGATAGAAGTAACTGCTAAGTTGGGAACTGGGCGGTTACTTCTTTTTTATTGCCAAAACAAGGCTCATAATGCCGATGACGAATGAAGTTGTAAAAATAAGTGTATATTTTTTCACAAATGGCATAAAATAGAGGTAGGCGATATGTGTTCGAGATAGCTATTGACTTTTAGTCAACCTCGTGGTAACATATTGCTAGTGATCGTATTGTAGTAACCTGCGGGCCTACAATCCATTGGAGCCTCTGCTTTTGCGGGGGCTCTTTTGTTTTTCAGAATTGAGAATTTAACCGCTTTTTCGGGTTTATTTTAAATTATGCAAGTCAAAACATAAAATAAACAGCCCTCCCACCGAAAACGGTAAGGAGGGCGGAGCTATAATGTTCAAGCCTGAATTTATACCCCGCGCCAGGCAAGCGGCGGTTGTAAGCAAAACGCGCTTTTATATTCCGCTGGCGTTAAGCGGGAGAAGGTTCATCATGTGATTGATCGTGTAGCGTTTTACGCGACTTGAATCCCCGCAGCAGAAATTAACCGCACAAAAAAGGCTGTTTTTGAGGTCTTCTAATGGATATAAGCGTTTAATACCGCAAAAGAGACCATAATTAATAATATAAGCCCCCAGGAAAATTTCCGGGGGCTGTCTTTCTATTATTCGCTTTTCTTAGGTTCGGTATAAGAAAGCGCCTGGCTGGAATCGCTTAGGCCGCTTGTAGTGGGGTCGTTTAACAGGTTCCATACGGATACCAGAACAGACACCACGATTACAGGGCTCTGGACAGCCTGTAAGAGCACGTTTCCTACAGCCTGCCAGCTAGTCATGTCTTCCCAGTTGAAGCCCAGACAAGCCAGCATGGGCAGAAAAATGGACGCTGCCAGATTGAACCAGAACACAGGGTTTTTAAACCGTACCTTCCAGTTGATTTTCATTTCAGTTCCTCCCTTAACTCGTCGATTCGGTGATGGGCGCTTTTCGCGCTGTCCTCCACCTTATACATTCTTTCAATCAGGTTATTGTGCTTAGCCACTTTTTCTTCGAGCTTTTGAATCCGGTAGGTGGTCAGCCGGCTGGAAACTAAAACGCCTCCCAGGCTCCCCACGATGGTTCCCAGCAGAGAAATGACGGAGACGATGATTTCTGTTGACATCAGCTCCACCGCCTTACTCGATTACAATCTGAAGCTTTCCGATGGCGTTTCCGAAAGCGCCCGCGTAGCCGTCCTGGCCGTTTCCGGTTTCATTGTCATACTGCCAGGGATAATAGCTTCCGCCCACAGGAGCGACCCGGTATTTGGCTTTCTTATACGGCCTGATGCTGTCCGGGGTGTAATAATACACTTCAACAGCGTCAATCTCCAAACCGTTTCCCGCGTAGCCGTTTACAGCATCGTTGATGTTGCAGCCGGTTACATAGGGAAGCCAATTGCCGCCCTTAATATGTACCCGGTACTTTACGGAACCGGCGGAAACATGAACAGCGACATCAGTGACGGCTCCGGTAAATCCCGCGTAATCCTCAAGGTTTTTCACCTCGGGAAGCCAGCCGTCCGCCTTGGTTCTTACCCGGTAGTATACATCTGCCGTTTTCGCTGGCTCGGGCGCGGGAGCTGGAGTTGGAGTTGGCTTATTAAAACCATTAAGGCCCTTCTCCTTGATGGCCTTAGGATAATCCTGATAGCACTCATTCATATCCACGCCGCCCTGGATTCCGGGAACGCTGCCGGAGCTGGTGTACTGCCACATGCCATATTGGCCGGAATACTGGCACTCAGTAAAATACTGGGCAGCCCAGATATCATAGGGAAGCTGGTCAGGATAGAATTTGCTGTCAAGCCAGCTGAGGGAGGCATAAACGCCCACATAATACCCAGCCTTTTCAACCTCAGAGCAGAAAGCCTTAATTACATTGGTCAAAGCCTGCCGGGAGAGCGTGCCCATCGTTCCATTGTCCTCCACGTCGTAATAGACGGGATATTCGAATTGCTTGCCCTTGATGGTGTCAAGGAAAAACCTGGCCTCCTGGCGGGCCTCAGCCTCGGAAACCGCATAGCCGTAGTGGTAAGCGCCTACTGGGATCCCTGCGGCTTTGGCTCCCTTGTAATTGTTTTCAAACTGATTGTCCACCTGAGAAGGATCCGGAGAACCGAACGAGGAACGGAGAATGGCGAATTTTACATCGCTGTTTTTTACTTGATTCCAATTGATTTTTCCCTGCCAGGTAGATACGTCAATGCCAATGATTTTCATTTTGCTTCCTCCTTGTTTTCTAAAGCGGATAAACGCCGCTCTAAATTCTCAATTTGCTTTTGCTGCTTCTGCACCATGCAGATTAAAGGGGCAATAAATTCATCATAGCGAAGGGAGTAGATATATTCTCCTTCGACGGTCCGGGTTTTTAATTCTTTCCGTATTACAGTTTTTTCCTCTCCGGTTTCCTCATCTGTGACAGTCTCGGGAACATCTTCGTAATAATCCTCCGTTTTTGGGGATTTGATGAATCCGGCGAAATCCATGCTTGTCATTCCAAGCTGAGGGAACAGCTCCTCAATATCCTGCGAGATCAAGCCCCAGTGGGTTCTGCCGCTGTCAGCGTCGTTAAACACATAGGAGCTTGGCTTCAGCCCCATAATAAACGCCGTTATTTTTTCTGGGTCAAGATCCGTGATATCGTGCTTAGCGTTTCGATCGGAGGTTTGGATAGTGCCGTTCTGGGCGAAAACAGCGCGCCATTTCTGGTTGGCAACCCCTAAATACAAATGGCCTGTTGTGCCGGCGTTAACAGAAGGCCGAAAAGCATTTGCTTCGTCTGTGCCGTTGCTTCGCAAAACAACGCCATATTCATTTCTGGAATCACCGCCCAACTGTAAAATTCCGTTTCCGTAAATTTGAGGGTATTGCGTTCCGGTGAGCTGAAGTCTGTTATTTATTGTAACATTGCCGCCATTGGATTCAATTACTTGTCTCCACGCCCCCCACACATCGCCGTAAGCCTGCCAGGTGCGCCAATACATCTTCGAACCGGTATGATTACAGAATACCTGTATTGAATTATCTTTCCAGTTAGCCATATATACAGTCATAATAAAAGCTTCTTTTGTTGGCATATTAGTGTTGTTTGTAACTTCCGCGTTAGAGGACTGCACATAGATGCCCGGATTTTTCAGGTTATTAAAATTAGTTCCGTTTTCAACTGTGGTGGTTTGAGCGAAAACATCTCCTGAGGTTATGTTGATATCGCTCGACAATGCTCTGCCGTTCACCTTGCGGGAGGTTGGCACCGCTCCTACATCAGAGGCGGTCAAAGAAATATTGGACGATAACGCCTTACCGTTCACGGTTCGCGTGGTGGGAACTGCTCCCACATCAGAGGCAGACGGCATTTGAGCCAGCTTGCCGGAACTGTTTAGGGTTGCAAGGCCGTTAGGCTGCCCTTTGCTTGCTTCCAACGCGTCAAGATCGGCTTGGAGAGAAGCCACGTCGATGTCCTTTAACTGGTTATAGATTTCTTCCGCGTTTTCCCCCTGGGTTTTAGCGTAGTCTCCTTGAGTTTTCGCATAGGCCGCCTGCGTTTGGGCCGCCTGTGCCTGTGAATTTGCGGATTCCGCTGCTGAAGTTGCGGCGTCGGCTGCGGTATTAGCAGACTGTGCCGCAGTATTTGCCGCCTGAGCCGCCGTGTTCGCTGACTGAGCTGCCTCATTGGCCTTATCCGCGGCTTCATTGGCGATCCCTGTGGCGTTGTTCGCTTCGTTGAGAGCTTCCGCCAGCCTGGAAAATTCGTCTGTGCTCTCGATCGCGCCGTCATAATTGCTCTTGATAATGCGCAGAGGGGGAAGGGTTACCTTTAAGGTATGGTTGTCTGTGTCAATGATTTGAAGCTCGCACAGCTTGGTAAGGCCGGATACCGCCATCATTTGAAGGGTGAGGGTTACGGTCGCCTGGTTTCCTTCCACCTCGCAGGAATTATAGATCACGGTATTGTCTGGCTTCTGGATATAGACGGATACTGTTTTCCCGGTTAAGTCAAGAGGGGCGCCGTTATCATAGAGATAAATTCTTAACTCTCTGCCGTCCGCTTCCTCCTGAATCACCCGGATTTCTCCAAGGGGCTGCTGCCATGTGCTGTCAATCTCTATTTCTTTGTAGACCATAACTTACCTCCCTAAATATGTAATTGTTTGACCACCAATTGTGACTGTTTTCCATACAGCCTGTCTCTTATACACATCTCCGAGCCCACGAGACCGTACTAGATCTC
>CABSKZ010000221.1 GCA_902478395.1 uncultured Eubacteriales bacterium
AAATCAAAAAAAGCCCCCTCCATAGCTGTTTTGTCTGCATCTGCGGCAAATACGGCCAGTAATTAGCAAGCCATGACGGCTGTCATCAGCAGGCAAAATATTCTTTTCTTCATATTATTCAATCCCTTCCGGCCCAAAGCCATCTGATTCAAAAGCAATGTCATTCTTTCTTTGACATCATCCAAGTATCATGATTGAAAAGCCAGCTATTTATAAATTACCATCAGTTTAATACAATTATAGCGCCGCTGAATATAGACTCGGCTGGCATTCTCGCCCGTTGGAATCGCCAGAACATCATTCATCGTTCCGCTTGTGATTACTGAGGTTCCGTTACGTCTGCTCTCCACAGTATAAATTCTTGTGATTGAACCTGAGAAGTTTGCTATTGCCTTCTGCGGATCAAGATCTGATAGTACAATCCCTTTGTCACTTTTGTAACGGGCCAAACCGTAAACGTTGACAAATATACCATCCAATCCGGCTACAGGGATGTTAAATGACTCATTCGCATCAGGCTCTCCTATATTATTATCAACAATCATCTCAAAGTCCGTCAACTGACCTGATGTCGTACTTTTCGGCCGAATCACGTCGCCCGCGGAAAGGCTCTTTGCTCTGTCAATTATGTCTTCTGACACAATATAATCAACCACCTGACCAGCGCAATATCCTTTTACCCTGACACATTCTTCCTCGTTCTCATAGCCCAAACGACTTTTGTCCACCAACATGGCGTCATCACTCCAAGTTCCCGGTGATGCACCTTCCTCAATCAGGAGTATTCGGGCAACACGTGTTTCATCCACATCATAAACTTTTGCTGTGTATCTTGTACTGTTTACCAGCTTGATAACATTTGATTTCTTTTCATCAACAACACCATTCACATGTGAAACAGAAAAGACTGTCGTATTCGCATCAACCGCATAGTAAGTAAACACATCGCCTGGAATACGGTAATAATCGTTGTTGATAAAGCCATCATAGGAAAAATTCATGCTGTCAAAACCGACAGATGACGCATCAACCGCCGTATCTATCGAAATTAACTCATCTTTATTATTCGACCGGAAGTAAATCAGCTGCGGTTCAAACTGTTCTCCATTATAAAACTCCGCCCGTTTTGCGAGTTCCGTTCCGTCCAGCTTTTTATTCATCCCGTTGAGCGATACCTTTTCAGCTGTATATACTTTGAACTCGCCGGTTTCTGTCATGATTTTGACTGGTACCTTGTTTCCTATACTTCCTTCTTTTACATCAAATCCACACAGGAAACCATATTGCAGCATATCTGACTTCACGTTCTCAATGTTTATGATGACATTATCTGCATTTAGTATAAAACGATAGGCAATGCCGATCTCAGGAATAACCACAAACTGCCCGGCAGCGGCGCCATTTTCTTGCTGTTTCTTCATTTTCTTCCACAGTCCCGCATCTACCGCATATTGTTTGCCGTTTATCCGGTAAAGGCCGGATGCACCTTCATCTATGCTCTCTTCCAGCACGCCTTCTTCCGAATTTGTACTAACAACAATTCTTACATATTTACCGTCCGCTGTTGCGTAGATTGATACGACATTACCCATTGTAATTCCGCCGAAATCGCCGACCTCGCCACTTACCGTAATTTCTTTTGCTTCCGAAAAATCATAGCAATTTGAGTCTTTATCGAACAGTTTATGTCCATTCACATCTACTCCGCTGACATGTACGGTCTGAGCAGACGTAACCTGAACCAGATCATATATCCCGTCTTCATCCGTGTCAAGGAAATGCGAATATCCACTCGACGGAACCATATCTTCCGGTTCAACATCCAGCATGACACCGCCATTCATAATCACATCAGCCGCATAACTCACTTTGATTTCATCAAGTCGGTCTCCGATATGATAGCTCACAATGAATTGTCCGTTTTCTTTTTCAATCCCATCCATATCTTGAGCTGTTAACATGATAGACTCGTACTGACGCGGTACGATATACAATATTTCCGGATTATAGTCATCCGTATCACGATAATAAAAATCGACCTTTAAACCAAGCATTTCTTCCGCAGCTGTTTTTCCCTGAGCATATAGTTCACCGCTGATCCTCACATCACCTTTATTGGTATTTTGCGCACCGCGCAGACCGCCGCGATTGTTAGCCTCTACTGTGCCGCGTGCCTTGACCACGCCAAGATACTCCGTCAGCATATTTCTTCCCCTGTAAAGCTCAAGCTTAGCTTTATCACCATAGGAGGACGGGAGCAGCATATCCACTTCCATCGCATTGGCTGTGATACGGGCAAAGTCAATCCGGCTCACGCTTTGGGTCGTCTGATCCACCCCGCTCAGCAAACCAAGGCCTGCCGCCACGCTCAGATAGCCGCTCGGGTATCCACCCTTAGACTCCGCCGAGTACGTATAATTCAGCATAGAAACATATATTTTTGCCACCTGGGACACCGTAAGCGAATCCTCCGGTCGAAAGGTGCCGTCATCGAATCCCTTTAATACACCAAGACGTACCGCAGCGTAAATCTGCTGTGCATATGTATAATTAGAGGGGACATCGGAAAAATAATTTGAGTTTGGTGACAGCTCCAAAAAACTATCGGCCATAATCTCAACAATGACCCCGGCTGCCTCCGCCCTTGTTACAGGCGCAGTCACATTCCCGCTTAAATCGACACTGTCAAATACTCCGATCGCCTCCAGAAAGCGAACGTTTAAATCACCAATCTGCGATGCCATACTCTCTTTAGCAATGACTGTGGCGCATGCGGAAAACAACAGCGTAAACGCCAGCACAAAACATAACAGTTTCTTTCTCATACTAACATTCCCCCTTAATTAGAAGCAAGCGCACCATACAGTATTTTTGCTGCCTGCGCCCGTGTCACATTTTCGAGCGGTGCAAAACTGCCGTCATCCATTCCGTTTATGAGCCCCCAGCTCTGCAAATCAGTCACCGCTTTCTTTGCCCACGGTGCTACGCTTGTATCCAGGTCAGTAAACTGCTCGTTCTCACTCGATGTATTAAGATTGATTTTCTTTGCTTCCATCACCCGATGCAGAATTACCGCCGCCTCCTGACGCGAGATAAATTTTCCGATGCCGAATCTGCCGTCGCCCATTCCTTCCACAAGATCATTTTTCACTGCTGAAGCAATATAGGACATGTACCACTGCTCCTTATCCACATCAGAAAACGTACAGACTGCGGTCTCATCATGCAAATCAAATGCCAGTACAAGCATCTTCACAAATTCTTCTTTTTTCATTCCGCGCTCCGGTTCAAATTCCGTTGCCGATACACCGTTAATAACACCTTTTTTATACAGGGACACAATGGCCTCCTTGGCCCATGGGACCCTGTTAATATCAGAAAATATTTCCTCTGAATCTGTCGTTTTGTTTGGAACGACCGGAATATTCATTCCCTCACCCATAAACTCAAGTGCGCCGTTGTATAAGCCGCCTCCGCCATTGGAGCTGTTTCCACCGCCGGAGGGCCGGGAATTCCCACTGCCCTTATCGTCTTCGTCATTAAAATACTGTAAAACCGCATCATCAAACGCTGCTTTTACCGCTTGCGCCTCCATAAAATCATAGCCGCTCAGACTTTTGGCTATCGTTACCGCATCTGCCTCTTTATATTTTCCGTTCAAATCAACACCAAGTTCTTTTTCATAGGTGTGGAGCACGGCGTCCATCTCTGTGCGTGATGCCAGATTGACTTGTGCCACAGCAATGATCTCATCCCACATATCGGCGATGGTGCTCAGCTTTTTAAAGCCACCCATGACTTTCCTCCGCTTCAGCATTAGTTCTCCTACCGCAAGCTGTGATTCTGGATATTTTATCTCCTCGCTGGGTACAAAATCTGTAGGAATGTAGTCCTCTCGTGCTATGTCAATTCCGATTGTTTCAGCAACTTGAACCAAAGCATCCGACATAGCCGCGCTGTCGGCAACTCTGTTAAGCAACTTCAGCACCGAATCCGACGGATATAGCAGCATTTCCTCCGAAGCATGTTTCTTCTCCGCCGTATCTTCGCACACATACAGCTTATAATATGTATCTGACGCGTCAGCCGGGAGTTTCTGATTGAGTTCCACCGTCTCTCCGCTACCGATGGCAACTCCGCTTGGGCCAGTCGAAACATTCTGGTCAAACCGTTCTAAGCACAGCATATACGCCGCAGTAGATGATGTATTCTTTTTCAGGGTAACACTTTTAATGGTTCCCCCACCAATCAACTCTTCTGACGGAGAGCCATCCGCTCCAAGATAAGCAATACTGACAATTTCAAACGGCGCAATCGCTGGGACGCGTATCATAAATTCCTTTTGAACCGATACGTCATTCCGTGTTGCGGTTGCGGTCAGTTTGACGATACTGTCTTCCAGCGCATATGGCTGAGTTACCGTTCCGTCTTGTCCGATGATGTCAGGGGAATCCGAAGTCCACACAATAGACACATTTTTGTCCCCTGCAGTAGGCAAGAGCAGTGACTCAGTCGTCACCTCCGGCAGAGAAATTTCATCAAGCGCCATTTTGCCTGCCGCCTCGTCACTGATGACGGAACGAAAAGCAATATCATCCACATAAATTTTCGCATCCGACTGCGCACGGTTCGGATGGAAACGGAACATTCTGATTGAAGCAATATCATATGCTTTGTAATTCGCTTGTGTGGTGCAACGAAGCGGAACCGGCTCAAGATTAACTTTTTTCCGGTTAATATAGAGGTCACAGGTATCGCTCCTAAAGTTAAAGTCAATTTTAAGATCAAACCATTCTCCTTTTTTCGGAACATCCTGTGCCGCTGTAAGTGGCTTCTGAACGCTTATTTTATCATTCGCATCCCAATAGGTTACCCAGAGCATCGGCGTTGCCGTCACATACTCAAAGGCCAGGTCAAGCGCAATCGCATTCTTATCCGATGAATTCTGTTTTCCGTCTTTGTCAACAAGTACTGGAAAAAAGTCAAAGTTAAAGCGCGATCTTTCTGCGCCGTAGTCGAATCTCACCCGCATAGACACAATAGTCTGATCCGGAACAGGCGGATCAATTTTATGACTTGTAAAGTTGTCTCCACCGCCAGCAGGATGTTTTATCTCTCTGTAATTCAGTGCCACGAGGTTACTTGCATTATCAGGGTCTTTTTCCAATGTGGTCATACATTCAACATTAGCGGAGTTGTCAACCTCCCACCCCTTGAACTCGTTTATATCAATTAACTTTTTGCC
>CABSKZ010000222.1 GCA_902478395.1 uncultured Eubacteriales bacterium
GGTCAGCAAGGGAATTGTGAAGAAAAATACTGCTTCCCGCAAAAAAGCGCAGCTGGCTCTGAAACTTAACCAGATGAGCGCGTAACAGGTAACGATTAAGGACAATGGGGTTCCATTGTCTTTTTTTGTGTCTGTATTTATAGGTAGTCAATAAAATATTGTCAGGAACAGATCCAGCAAATCTTTTCTGGAGGCGCTGCCTGTTAGTTTCTTCATTCGTTTTATTCTATATTTTATTGTATTCTGTGTTGTGTACAACGCACGCTCCAGCTCCGGTAGGCTTTTATCGCACAGCAGGCCGTTTAAAATTTTAAAATCCATCTCGTCACAGCCGGACACCAGCTTTTCCGCAGAAAAAATATCCTGCACGTCTTTATCTGAATAAAATTGGTTATAGCGGGATGAGGACGGGATAGAGATATCCTTTGCGGCAAACGGAATTTCCTGAAATGCCGTACTTTCACGGGGAATAATTTTTCCTGTGACTTTTGCGGTTAAGGAAGAAATTTCTGGGTTTTTTACCAGCGTACGGTACAGTTTGGCCGCCTGTTTGCCAATGTTGATACAATCGAACAGGGCAAGGGTAATACTGGGGCTTAACAACTGGCTTAAGGAAGTATTCCCCATTGCGGCGACATATAAGTCGTCAGGAACGCGGACGCCTTGCTTCTTTAAAAAGTGTATCAGTTTGATAGCAACAATATCATTGGTGCAAATCACCGCGTCGAATTGGAAAAGACACTGAAAAAAAGCGTTGCAGCAATCTTCCAGACAGCCGTCGTTATAAAAAATTCCTTTGGCGTCTGGGCTGCTGTAGTCGAGCAGGAACTGTGAATAAGCCGCTTTTTTCGAACTGTCGTTAACGGAGGCTGGATTAACACCGAACAGCGCGCACCGTTTCCGGCCGCAGTGCCAGAGATATTGGCAGAGAGAGTAGAATACCTGAGGGAAATCAAAGGAAACTGCGCTGGCCTGCGCGTTGGGAGAGGTATGCTGCGGCGCGATAAACAATGGATGAACCTGTGCCCGGTTCAGACTGGAAAAACAGGAGGCGGTCCATTGTCTTGAAATACAGTTGACGAGAGTGGTCGGCCTCGTTCTGCTTGCCGACGCATACTGGAGGACGGAATCGAGCTTGTCCAGCGTGATGGGAACCAGGCGTCCTTTATTTCTTTGAACTTCCGCTTTTATTCCCTGTGCGTATTGGGTAGCCCAATATGCGTTTGCAAGCATCGGTTCTGTGATGATAAAGTAATCCATGACAATCCCTTCCGAGTAATTATTTTTAGGATTTTGCGGCTTATTTTTGTCTTTAACGGCTTCAGAAGCTATGATATAATTATACATCATATTGTATAAAAGTGCAACGGAAAGGGGTTACTAAAAATGAAAATTAGAAAAGCGGCGGCGTTGCTGCTGGTATCAATACAGTTGTTTTTCGGTGCTGCGGTTTCTCCGGTTTCAGCGGTAACAACGGAGGGGTACTACGAATGGACGTTTAATGAAGGTACTTATACAAATGGGGGGAAAACTCTGTTGGACGAATCGGGAACGAACAGCGCGACCCTCAAAGATGGAAAAGCAACGCCAACTTTTACAGACGGATTGATTAAGCTGAACAACAATTCTTTTTATCTGCTTCAGAAGCCGATTACGTTGGCGCAAAATAAAAGATGGCGTGTTGAATGGAAGGGCAAGATGGAGGCCGGTACATCATACAACTGCCAAACAATTTTGGGGAACGAAGGCGCGGAGCAATATGTTATGTATGGCGCGAACGCCATTTTTTTCGGGAATAAAAATTATGCACGTGTTGAAATTCCATGTAATCAAACTGCAGTGGCTTACAAGGAAACCTCCTATATTTTAGAGGGCGACGGCAACAGGAGGGCACGTCTCACTTACCAGGTTTCAGACGAACAAGATGTGGTGGTCAGTGACTGGTATGATTATCCAGCAGCGGTCAAGGACGTTAAAGTTACGGCGCTGTTCGGCAGCTATCTGAATATTTTGTATAAAGGATATCTGGATTACGTGAGGGTATGGGAGGAATATCCAGAGCAATTTACTTATTCCGTAAGCAACAACAAAGCAACTGTCACTGGATACTTAAACGAGCCACAGGGGGAGATGAATGTTCCGGAATCCCTCGGCGGATTTCCAGTTAAGGCCATCGGCGCGAATGCATTTGAAGGATGCGGCGAAATAACAGAAATCACGTTGCCGGAAGGCGTGGAAAGTGTGGGAGAAAGCGCATTTAAAGGATGTTCTGCATTAAAAGCAGTAACCATTCCTGCGACAGTAACAGCCATTGGAGACAGTGCGTTTGCGCAGAGTGGGCAAGCTGTGCTTAAAGTTTATTATGGAAGCTTCGCACACGATTATGTCATTACAAATTCTCTTCCTTATGAGCTGATAGAAGAACCGAATTTTGGAATTGTTGAGGAATTGCAGCTTGTGGATTCTGCGGGGAGCCGTGTCTATGGCTCTAACAAGGATATGTCTAAAGAGAGTTTTTATCTGACGGGGACAATCCAAAACAAAGCCAAAGCCCGGGATAACGCACTTCTTTGTGTGTTGGCAATGTATGACGATTCCAGAAAGCTTTTGAATGTGGGCGTGAAGCAGGTAGCGGTTCCAGCTCAGTCGACACATACGATGGCGCTCGAGAATGGTGTGCATATAGAAGGTGTGCCTGCTCAAAAAGGAATGAAAATGAAAGCATATTTGTTTACAGAGGAGATTCAGCCAGTGGCGGAACAACATGAAATTTTCTTTGACGGGAAATTTTCCGGATCGATTAAAATGCTTTCCATAGGCAACAGTTATTCAATTGATGCTTCTACGATGGTCCACGATATTGCGGCGGCTGACGGCGTGGATATTAATATTTTGAATCTTCATATCGGGGGCTGCACGTTGGAAACACACTGGGCGAACGCGCAGAGCGGCGCAGCGGCATACGCCTCGCAATGGAATGGAATATCGGCAGGGACGACTTCGATGCAGACGGCGCTGAAGCAGGAGAAGTGGGATTATGTTTCTCTCCAGCAGGGCAGCCATGAAAGCAATGACTTCTCGAATTTCTGGACGGAAGAAAAACCATATCTCACAAATATATCAGACTATGTAAAACAGCTTGCACCGCAGGCAACCCAGTTGATTCATGAAACCTGGGCCTATGAGAATCAGCAGGCGATTGGGCGGCTAGGATATTCCGGCGCTGCGCCACTGGCTCGTAACGCAATGTTTAAAGATGTAAAGAACGCCTATATGCAAGCGGCAGACAAGCTGGGCGTGAATATATTGCCAAGCGGCGAAGCTGTGCAGAAAGCACTCAACGAATTCGGCTTTACAGAGCAACAGATGTATAGGGACAATTACAGCCACTTGACAGAGGATAAAGGGCGTTATCTTGTAGCGGCGGTCTGGTATGCTTCCTTGACAGGGAATTCAATTCTGACGAATCCGTATCAGCCGGAGGGCATCAGCAACGATGAACTGCAAAGGCTGAAACAGGCGGCGCACGATGCGGTTCAGATGGCGGAATATCAATGGAAATAAAAATAGATTTAAAAACAGGCGTGCTTATATAGTGCGCCTGTTTTTTTATGAACCTTTTCCTATATTTAACGTCTAATAATTTTAGTGCTTTGCGTTGAAATAAAACGGAATTTGGTGTATAATAAAAATATGCGCTGTAAAATATGCATACTCCAACCCGATTGAATTATGTTGTAGAGTTACCGCGCTGTATTAAATCCGTTGAAGGAGAATTTCATGCAGCACATCTTGAGCCGACTCAGGCGCGCAGTAGAGGATTTCCATATGATAGAGGAAAACGACAGGATAGCCGTCGGCGTTTCCGGCGGAAAGGATTCACTTGCGGTTCTTGCGGCAATGGCGCGGTTGAAAACGTTTTATCCGAAACCGTTTGAATTGGAAGCCATTACGCTGGACCTTGGTTTCGGCAATATGGACTTTTCTCCCGTAGCGGCATTTTGTGAGCGGCTGGGTATACCATATACTGTGGAGCAAACGCAAATTAAGCAAATCGTGTTTGATTTGCGGCAGGAGAAGAATCCCTGCGCCCTCTGTGCCAATCTGCGCCGCGGTGCGCTCAACAACATTGCAAAATCGCACGGCTGCAACAAGGTTGCTTTAGGCCACCACTATGACGACGTGGTAGAAACATTTTTTTTAAGCCTGTTCTTCGAAGGAAGAATCGGTTGTTTTTCCCCCGTTACATATCTGGAGCGGAAGGATATTACGCTTCTGCGCCCGCTGATTTACCTGGAGGAAAAGGAGATCAGGCAATTTGCGCGGGAAGCAGAGCTGCCAATTGTGGAAAATGCGTGTCCTGCAAGCGGGAATACTAAGCGCCAGTATGTGAAGGAAACAGTGGAACGCTTAGAACGCGAACACCGTGGCCTGAAACAGCGGGTATTTACGGCAGTTAAGAGGGCCGGTCTGGAGGGCTGGGGGACGGACGGGGCAGACAACAGGAGAGAACAGCCATAAGCTGTTCCGGCAGACGATTAACAAACATTGGAGGTAACATCACATGTCAATAATTAAAAAAGCAGTCATTCCGGCGGCTGGTCTCGGGACCCGTTTTCTGCCGGCAACAAAGGCAATCCCGAAGGAAATGGTTCCGATCGTGGACAAGCCGACCCTGCAATACATAATTGAGGAAGTCGCAGCATCTGGAATTGAGGATTTACTTATCATCACAAGCCGGACGAAAAAAGCGATAGAGGACCACTTTGATAAGTCCTACGAGCTGGAAACCGAGCTTGAAAAAAGCGGAAAAACAGAACTGCTCGAAGAACTGCAGAAAATTTCAAAACTGGTTAACGTGCACTATGTCCGGCAGAGTGAGGCGCGCGGCTTAGGCCATGCAATCTACTGTGCAAAATCCTTTGTGGGGAACGAACCGTTCGCCGTCCTGCTGGGCGATGATGTCGTCGCGGCAGACAAACCGTGCCTCGCTCAGATGGTAGAACAGTTTGAGCAGTATCAGGCGAGTATTCTCGGCGTACAGACTGTCCTGCACAGCGAAGTTTCCAAATATGGCATCGTGTCCGGCGAAAAAGTGGCGGACCGCATCTGGCGTGTCAACGACATGGTCGAAAAACCTCCGGTAGATGAAGCGCCGACAGACCTTGCGGTTCTCGGGAGGTATATCATTACGCCGGAAATCTTTCATCATCTGGAAAACACAAAGCCGGGT
>CABSKZ010000223.1 GCA_902478395.1 uncultured Eubacteriales bacterium
CAGGCCAATGAAAAGGGCACTTGTGCCCCGCCAGTAAAGGGTAGGGCTGTGCCCGAAAATGAAATACCCCCCGTTATACGGGGGGATATTTATTTGCCCGGAAATCATCTGAAAAACGTTTCATCTGTAGATGAAACGGCTTAATATCTGCCTGTGCATTTATAGGTTGACAGTATGGGCCTGCTCAGATATAATGAGGTAAATGGTATTGATTCGTTAAACAAGGTTAGGGAGAATATTTTATGAGAAAATCAGAGATAACGGCGGAGTTCGATGCGGAGATAACAACGGTTTGGAACCGGGTGACAGACAATGTGCACTACGAGTGGAGAAGCGATTTGGACAGAATAGTCCTTTCCGAAGGCGGTGAACGGTTCACAGAATATACGAAGGACGGATATGCGACGGAGTTTACCATTACAGTGAAGGAGTTCTGCAAACGTTATGAGTTTGACATGGAAAACAAGAATTTTTCTGGGCATTGGACCGGTATTTTTACGGAACTGGAAGGCGGGAGAACCCGGATTGATTTCACGGAGGTATTGCACATGAAAAATCCGGTTATGGAACTGTTGTCCTACCTGTTTATGAATCTCAGAAAGATGCAGAAGGCTTATGTGGATGACCTGCGCAAAGCACTGGGAGAATAACGCAGTGGGCGAAAAAATGGTATATGAAAAAACGAAAGCTGCAGGACAAGCTGTTGGTATCAATCGCGGCATCCCCATGCATTCAGACGTTTCGTCCCGAACGGATCAGGGTATGTACGAATATAAAGCCTGAACATGGAATACGCAGATATGGAAGCGAATATGACATGAAGCGCACGTGAATGTCTCTTTATGAAAAAGCCCCACCCGATTCGGGTGGGGCTTAATTATGCCTGTTGTAAAAGAACTTTGATAAAAACGGATTTCGTGCCGGACAGGTGAAGGGCAAGCTTTCTTATTCCCGCATTGCTTTCCTGCCCGGAAATATGGGGGGAGCCAGGAAGCGGCGACGCTGGCATCAATATAAACCGGGCGTCTGATGGGGAAAATAGTTTTAAAAGCACCTGTTTTCCTTTTTTTGTTAATAACGCCTCTTTCCCGTTGTCTGATATGGAACATTCCGCTTCAGTATGTGCGAACCAGTAAATTTCGTTTGCTGCACCGCTTTGCAGATCGTCACAAACTGTAAGTGTGCGGTTAATTTTATCTAGGGTAACTGTACGCCGCCACTCTACGGCACAGTTGCCGCAAGCGGCGGAAAGATCCGCTGTAGCGGTGGAACGATCGGAACCGAAGGTACAGCTATCAATCCGGCAGTGTGCGTCCGGATTTTGGTCCGGCCCCGCGGCTGGATTCATTACCAGTGTATTATGACCTTCCGCGCGCATCCGGTACAGGTCCCAGCGGTTGATATGCGCACCCGCCTCCGAATAGGTGATGTTTTCATTGCCCGGATCACAGAACCAGCGTTCGCCTAAAAAGTCCACGATGATGCTGCCCATGTCCAAATGGGAATGGCACGCGTCGTTGTTCCCCGTGTGGAATCCGGCTGCGAGCGCGTCCGCATCCCACGAGGTACGCATGCTGACGGTTTCAGAGCCGCGGAAATACCAGTCGCAGGGAAAATTGCATTTTTGTATGCCGTTCGGCTCATACCAAATCAGGTCATAGACGGAAGGGGACACGCGGCCGCCTGACAGCAGGTTCCGCCGGAAACCTCCAACCTCCGGCATTTGCAGGCGGGAGGAAAAGTAAAACATTTCCGGAATATCCGCGGCTGCGTTGATGCCGGAATCGTGGAAGTTGAACGTTCCCGCGGGTCCTGTCATAGCGATGGGATAGGCAACGGTTTGCTTCATCAGGGGCTGTTTGAAATAGCCGTATTCTGTCCCGAGCGCGCTTTCAAGTGCCGCCATGGATTTACAGAAATAGCTGAAAGCATAAGCCCAGTAGCCGACGCTTTCCTCGCTGCCGCCGTCGGGCAGGTATTGTAAAATGGTATAGGGAAGCCCTTTTAGGGCATATTCCATCAGGGCAAAGCTTCTCGCATCCGTGTCGGCCAATGCGAGCGCACCGCAGATTACACCGCCGTTGCAAACCATGTTCCAATTACTGGAACAACGGGACCACCAGGCCTTTTTCTCCAGATGATTCAAAAAATCGGGGCCGATGCCGTTGGCCTCCCGGTAACCTTCCAGCGCTGGTAGGAGAGCCTTACTCCATAGTGCTTCCTCCAGGGCCTTTCGCCTCTTCTGGTCAAGATAGCCGTACAGCCAATCGTAAGTTATGGATACCGCGAAACATAACTCTGCCGTATTCAGATAATGCGCAGTTGACCAGTCAGGCATTTCCAGTATGGGACGGATTTCCTCCCAGAGGCGTTCCGCAAAGCGATCATCCTGGTCTGTCAGGTAGAACAGGCCAAGCAGCTCCGCCCGGTCCTTAACGTGCCGGATATGGAACAGGCGCGACCATGCAGGGTCAGAAAAATCCTCCGGAGGCAGCTTCTGCAGCGTCACAGCTTTCTTCCGCAGCGCGGCAAGCCAGCGGGCATACTCGGCGTCCGTTTCCGCCTGTTTATGTATTTTCCGCACGGTATCTTCCGTGACCAGCAAATATGGGTGTGCTTTTTTTGTTTCCTGATATTTTTTTTCTATGTCGATAGCAGACGGACGGAGAAACATCCGGTTTGCAAGCTCGTTATTCCAAATGTAATTTCCGTAGGTGCCGTCTGGTGCGTCCTGCCACATTGTAACACGTCCTTTTCGTAATGTTTTATTGTTTATAATTTTTACTGATATATTGCCCTGGCGAAATCCCTTCGTAGCGCTTGAACACACGGATGAAGGTGTCGGAATTGTTAAAGCCGACCATTGCCGCCAGTTCTTTTATAGTGATATATTTATTGTCGTTGATAATCTCCTTTGCTTTTTTGATTCGGTAGATATTTAGGTAATCTTTAAAATTCTCACCGAAATTATTTTTAAACAGCGTGCTCAAATATGACGCGGACAGGTTGAACCGGCGGGAAATATCGGTCAGTGAAATGTCTTTTTGGTAGTTGAGCGCGATATATTCCATCAGATCTGCGGCAAAGGAGGTAGACTGCGTTTTTTTCTGAGAATCGATGCTGTCCATAATGGCGCTCAGCATCCAGAGCATGGTTTTTTTCAACTCTTCGCGCGTACGGCACAGCTTTATTTCTGTATATATAGCGGTTCCTCCGCCAAATAAATCTTCCGCGCTTTTGTTTAGCTGCTGATTCAGCAGGCGGCTGATGGTAGCAGCTAATGCGAACTCCAGCCGTGAAAGTTGTTCTGGCGGGAGAGAACGGCGGTCGAAATTTTCCGTCAGAATTTGTTCAAGAATTTTTTCAACGCTGCTGCGCATAGTGTTGAGCGTATGGTCCATGAGGTTAATTTCCAGTTCCAGCGGATAATAAAATTCTGATTGGGCTGCCTCGGGCATATCGCTCCGCAGCAGAATATTGTGCTGCGTGTTTGCCGCGCCGTTGTCCAGCATCAGATTTGCGGTGGAAAACGCCGTGTGGATGTTACCCAAACTACAGGTAATCTGGCTGACCGCGACAACTGCGGAAATGTTGAACGTAATTTCAAGGTACGGCAATAATTTGCTTAAAATGGAAATTAGCCGTTCTTCCGCCGCGGCCTTAAAGATGACAGCGGTTCGTGTGGAACTTAGCGGCACCAACTCGCACTGCATGTCTTTTCGCAGCGAATCACAAAGAATATTGTAAATATCAGCGGAGATATCTGCCGTAACAGAAACCGCATTGTCGCGGATGACGGCATTTTCTGGTGAATCTGTCAGACGGTAGATCACCACGGAAATATCGCGCTTCATCCAATCCAGGCCGCCGTCTGCAAAGACGCGTTCATATTCCTGTTGAGAAAAAGAAAAGCCTTGCATCATGGAGCGGAGCAGATTGGTCTGCAGCAGGTTCTTTGACCGTTCCACATAGTGGTTTAAGCGGTTGTTTTCGTCATTTAACGAGGACAGAATGTGCTCAATCGCTGAGAATTCGTCCCGTTCCAATCCGCTGCCGGAGGAAATGTGCGAAAGCAGCCGTTTCATGGGCGAATAGGTCTTTTTTGTCAGATAAGAAGCGGCAAATACACCAAGCGCGAGCAGAATACCTACAATTAAAATAGTGTTCAGAATAATTTTAGTACGCTCAATATCGTTTTGGCGGGACGGGGTGATATAGTAAAATTGCAGGTCGGACCGTTGGGACTGCATGAAGTGGTAATTGTAGTTTCCTATCTTTTCTTTTGAATAATCGAATTTATTCCGGACCGGCGCAAGCTCGGATATCCGGCTCAATAATACGCCGGCGTCCCCGTTGCCATGTATCTGGTAATACAGCATCCTGTCAAGATAAAAAACGGCAACGCAGTTCCCGTCAAAGTCCAGCTTCGGGAGAGTGGCGTTTGTGTCCAGTATCAGGTAGCAGACCAGCTTCTGATTTAGCTGAAACACCTCGGACGACATCATCAGCGTGATGACATTTTCCTTTTCTTCTGTGGAGCCGGTCACGGCTGTCTGGTAGGAAAAGCGTTTTTCGTTCAAAGAAGCAAGGGCCGAACGGCCTACGTCGTCAGAGATGCCCACATCCTCCTTAAAAAACAGCGGGAGCGTCTTCGTACACTCAGGCGTGATGACGATATCGCAGTCCGGCTTGCCGACCGCGACTTGCAAGCCAGAGTCGCTGAAGCTTCCTGTGAGGGATTTTAATTCATCCATAATCGCGATCAGGTTCCCATAGTCAATTTCGGGCGAGCGCAAAAAATTGCGGACGCTCTGCGACAACATAAGCTGGTTATAAATCCCGCTTCCGAGTGTCAGTTTCGCGTCAAAATTGTTTACCATCTGTTCCGTATAGTTTTTCTCGTTAATGCCTATTTTGTAATCAATGAAATATAAATTAGAGCTAAAATAAACGGATGCAATGACGACGGTGAAGAACAAAATAATAAGAATGTAAATACTTAGCAGCCGGTTGTAATACTTTCGCCTGGTCAACCAAAGTTCCCCCTTATCTTCCGCACCGTGCTTTTTTACACAATATCATTGTACCACAGGAGGATAGCAAAGTAAATCGACGATATTTTGATTTATCGGCATTTTATTTAATAGCAAGATAAGCAAAACCAGCTTTTTAGTTCGTTTTAAAAAATATCCGATCCATTCAAAATAAAAACGATTTACGCGGGAGAACAA
>CABSKZ010000224.1 GCA_902478395.1 uncultured Eubacteriales bacterium
TTCCTGCACTGTGTAATAGCTGTATTTATAGCGTCGGCATAATATATGCTTTTATTGTCCGCTTTATTTTCGTTCGGCTGCTGAATTAAACTCTTTATCTCATTCTTTTGATAAACACTTAACTGTGAAAACAGCTTGTCTATAAGCTCTGCTGATTTTTCTTCCGAAATAAACTGTGCTGCGTTTGCGGCGTCGCAGAGCATTTTTATTTCTGCGGACTCCAATCCTCTGCTTCCGATAAAATATTTATTCTGTGTACTTTTATCGCAGATAACATCATAGCCTGCGTTTCTTAACCTTTCGATATCCGCAGGAATAGTATTTCTGTGAGCTGCCACGCCTTGCTCTGCAAGTTTTTCAATAAGCTGATTTGTTGTCAACTTATGATTTTCGTCTGTTTGTTTTATGAGGATTTGGAGCAAAGCCAGAAGCTTATTCATATTTCACCTACTCAAAAGTATTCCGTAAATGTCGTCGATATTAATTCTTTTTCCGCTGACAAACACTATCGTGCGTTCATATTCGTCAATTATTCTGACCCTGTCGTTCAGAGTCACATAAGCGCCTCCGGATTTCTTTTCGTCCGAAATAAAATATTCTACCGTGATTTCGGGCTTAACGTCAATATTATCTTTTATATATTGAAGTTTTGCGTTAATATCATATATTCTATCTTCATCAAGTTCAATCTTTTCATCTGTAAGCCTTGCAGTTTCCTTGATCTCGGAATCATAGCCTGTAAGAGCCGCAAACGGGGAGAACTGGGATGCACGGTTTTCCCGAGACATTCTCGGATGTTTGCTTGAGGTATGGTGAGGAAGATTGATTATATCCGCATAGCGGCTATCTTTTTCATTATTATCATGCATATTTTTCATCTCTAAAATCAGATTTTGATGTTCTTTTTAAGCCCTTGTTTTAATAATTCATCTTGAACTTTTAATACTTTTTTCTCAATATCTTTAATCTGCCTATCACTGGTATCTAATTGAGTTAGCGGTTTATTGTCCTTAATAGCACCTAATTCTAATTCTTTATATTGCCCACATCCCAGAACACTTTTCTTATCGTCAATCGTTTCTACGACACTAAACTTCAGAATAAAATCATCATTTTCTATATCATCTTTTTCCAATCCAAAGTAACTTGGATTCTCATAGAGAGAGTATAAATGCACGCCGCATCTTGATGCGATCCATACGGATTCACCTATATATAGGCAAACTTTATTTTTGGTTATTCTATTTTCAAGCTCAATCATATATACGCCTGCACCGACAGCGCGTGTATCCATTCCATTATTTGTTTCAAAAAAATCTATTCTCATTTTGTATTTATCCAGCACCTTTCATAATATAACTCTTCAAATCCTGAATTTACTACTTAAATATTTTCACGCCTTATGCCCTCCGACCTGACCGTTGCGCTCGATCGTCGTAGCGCCCTCCTCAAAGTTCATACCTTTCAGAATAGCGTTCTTGCCGTACTTCTTTTTGATTTTCAGCATGGCTTTCTGCATATTCTCCTCACGTTCAAGCCGCTTACTTTCTTCTTCCCTCTGTTTTTCAAGAGCCGCATAATCCGTAAACAGGTCAAGCTGTTCATAGCTTTCTTCGTCAGCTATGGATTGTTCGGGGACAACATGATTTGCAACCACATACATTCTCCGCACCATAAGACTTTTGTCAACTATTTTGTCATACAACTCCGAAACCTTATCAAGAATTAATTTAGTAGACGAAGTGAACCTTCCGATATTTATTGAGCCGTGAGCCGATTTCGGAATTTTCCGTCCGTAACGGTCTTTACTTACCGTACCCTTGTAGTTGTCGGGAACGCCCTCGTGATCGTAACCAACCGTCAGAACCATCTGATCTGTCACCAGCCCCTTGTCCACCAGATCAAGCACAAGCAGATCGGTCATTTCACGGACGATAAGCCTGTCTTTTTCAAAGCTGTATGGGCATTGAAGTACCTGTCCTGAACTGATACTGTTGTTTTCGGGCTTGTACGCTTTGATGTCTGCAATGGTACAAGGCTCCCAGCCCCATGCGTGATCTATAAGCAGCTCGGCGTTTACTCCGAACAGCTTGTACAGCAGATCCTCGTTGTATATTGAACACTCAGCAATATCGCCCATTGTGAACATATATCGTTCCTCAAGCTTTTTGGCATATCCTTGTCCAACCCGCCAGAAATCAGTCAGAGGACGGTGCGACCATAGCTGTCTGCGGTAGGACATTTCGTCAAGCTCTGCGATTCTTACTCCGTTTTCGTCGGCAGGGTTATGCTTTGCCACAATGTCCATTGCGATTTTTGCAAGATACATATTTGTTCCTATTCCTGCGGTGGCGGTTATTCCCGTTTCCTGAAGCACCTCCCGTATCAGCTTCATTGTCAGCTCTCTTGCCGTCATATCGTAAGTGCTCAGATAACCTGTTGTGTCAATGAAAACTTCGTCTATTGAATAAACGTGGATATCTTCTGGAGCAATATATCGCAGATAGATGTTGTATATCTGCGTACTGACTTCCATATAGTGTGCCATCTGCGGAGGTGCGACGATATATGAAACCGCAAGTGACTTATCCCGTTTCAGTTCGTTATCGTCATAGGATTCACCTAACAGAAATCCTCTGCATTCCCTTTGGCGCTGATTATTTACTTGCTTGACTCTCTGCACTACCTCGAAAAGTCTTGCACGTCCGGGTATGCCGTATGCTTTCAGCGACGGCGAAACGGCAAGGCATATTGTTTTTTCGGTACGGCTTTCATCGGCTACCACGAGGTTTGTGATCATGGGGTCAAGTCCACGTTCTGTACATTCTACCGAAGCGTAGAACGATTTTAGATCTATGGCGATGTAGGTTTTTTCAGACATTTTTGTTCTCCGTAAGTTCGTTTAGCAATGCGGAACAGCCCTCGTAAATATCCGCAAACGCAACATCAAACCGTCTGCTGTACCAAGGGTCTGAAACATCATCGTTTCTGCCTGCATATTCAAGCAGCTTGTGTATTTTGTTTTCGGGATCGTCTTTAAAAATACGTCTGATATTTCTCACATTATTAGAGTCCATAACCACAAACAGATCGTATCTATCGTAGTCGCTCTTTTTTAGCTGAATGGCATATTTTCCGTCGTCGCAATACACATTATGACATTTGAGTTCTGCTCTTGCAGGAGGATAAACAGGATTGCCGATCTCCTCCGTACTTGTTGCACTTGATGCGATCACAAACTGCGATGTAAGATTTTCTTTTCTCACAAGGTCTTTCATGATAAACTCTGCCATTGGCGAACGACAGATGTTGCCATGACAGACAAACATTATTCTAATCATATTATTCTCCGCTGTTACTTTTTAATGCCGATAACATTCATTGAATTTAATTGTATCCATTATATCATGTTTTCAACGATTTGTAAAGAAATACTGGCTTCAAGCCGCTATGTCATATCTAACTGTCAGTTGTTATAAATTCCTTTTAGTTTGTGTAAATTACCGAACAAATAATATATACTATTAGTCAGAGAATACAACTGTTAGTGAGGTAATATTATGGATTTGAAAACTGTCGGACAAAATATAAAGAAATACAGAATCGAAAAGGGAATAAAACAGGAAGCACTTGCTGAAATGGCTGATCTGACTCCGAATTATATCGGAATGCTTGAGCGAGGCGATAAAACTCCGTCGCTTAATACTTTGGTCAATATTGCAAATGCGCTTGGAATCACATCAGATATGCTTTTATGCGACGTTCTTAATGCAAGCTATGAAATAAAAAGCTCTCTTGTCCTGGATAAAATAAACAATCTTCCGCCAAAAGAACAAAAGCGTATTTACGCTGTGATAGAAACTCTGCTTGAATTTGCAGAATAATAAGCGTTTTTTTACAAAGTCTGTGCAAAACCACAGACTTTGTCTTATTTTTATTGACTTATTACTGTTTTCATGATATAATAACTAACAGTCATATAGATTACCATTAGTTATATAAAAGGAGCAGCATATTATGAATGTAATAAAACAGGTAGCCAAAATACATAACGTATCAGAGGAAGAGGTCAGACGTGAAATACAAGCTGTAATTCACGCTGCAATGCAGTCAAAAGATCCCCAGGTACAAAAACGCTGGGCAGAAATTTGTAAAAACGGAAAAGAACCTACTCCTGAGAAATTGATACGTTATTTAAGCCGCAAAGTATGCAGTAATTTAAATCAATAACAGAAAAATCCGCCTGAAAACAGACGGATTTTTTTATTTATCCGAATACCATATCCTGTATTCGATCATTTTCTGTTCCAGCTCCAGCTGACTTGCCGTACATTTTTGGTATATAGACATAGAGAGGCGCCGTCTGCCGAAGAAAAGCAGACGGCATTTATTTATATGAAAAATGCAACCGTATATGCGGTATGCACTTATTGATTTCTGAGTTTATCTCTTATGCTTATTTTCTATTTCTTTATTTTGCTCTATATCGTCATTTTGCTTGGCTGCCAAACATAATGCTGACGTAAAAAGCGTTATTGTTCCGCCAAATATACTGCCCAAGATAAACCAAAGCATTTACATTCCTCCCGGTCTATATTCAAATAAAATCCAGATATACACTGAGCAGTTCCGCATATTTTTCTGATTCATGCAATTTAATCAATGCTCTCTTTTCCGTAGCATATATACTTTGCTTCGATAAATTGAATTTCTGTGCAATTTGCTTTATTGCGCATTTACGGCGGTTAATTCCGTATCTCATATTCAGAATGATCTCATGTTTATAAGGCAGACTTTACATAGCTTCGTTCAGCAGATCGTTAAACTCAGGCGTACATATCTTTTTGAGCATAAGTTTTTCTCCGTCATAGCCGACTTTAAGTTCTGATATTTCATATCGTGAGAAATCATTGTATTCAAATATATATTTTTGAAGTCTGTTTTTTATATCGGAAGACATTGAAGACATTAAAGTAACCTTCTTTATATTATGTTCCGCTAAATCTACGGCTCGCTGTGCTGCCACAGACACGGCTTCTGAAAACAGCTCGTCCAAAGGCAGTCCGCTCTGCTTTGCCGCTGCCAATGAATACATCAGCGCTTTTTTCATGTACAGCTCAATATATCTTTTTACTGCGGACATATCTCCGCCTTTAAGTCTGTCGACGGTATTTTTTATTTCTTTATTTGAAGAAGAAATATTACGTACATATTCAATTAC
>CABSKZ010000225.1 GCA_902478395.1 uncultured Eubacteriales bacterium
TCACTAAGCTCACCCTTCGTTTCACTCGGCTTCGCCAAGTGTTCATATTATACCACATTCGCATTTTACGAAGGTAAAATGTGCGGCAGAGCCGCAAGCAAGCGGCCTGACGCTTGCCGAATGATGATTCAATGTTCTCAAAAGCGAACGCGTTTGGCGTTCGGGCGGCGGAAAACGCCGCCGTTCATTAGAACCTTTTGAGGTTATTATACCATAAATCCGAAGGATTTTGGTATAATTGCGCATGTGCGTTTCCGAACAACGTGAGGAAAATTCGCACGCGCGATAGATTCCTCGCCGGAGGCGTATAATAAACGCTTTTGCGTTTATTATACCACAAAACTCGTTCTTACGCCATATGATTTTTAGATTTCCAGCATTCTGCACAACATTTTTGCGGCCTGCGCTCTTGTTGCATTTTGCCCTGGTGCGAAGCTGCCGTCATCCATTCCCGAAACCACACCCGCGTTTACCATCGCCCCAACCGCTTCCACAGCATAGGAAGCGATAGCTTCCGAATCGGTAAATCCGGAAATTTCTCCTGCCGCCATGTTTTTGCCGGCTGCCGCAGCAGCGCGGTAGAGAATCACGGCCATATCCTGACGTGAAATAGGCTGCCCCGTTCCAAACAGTCCGTTCCCTTCTCCATTGATAATGCCGTGCTTGACGCCGCTCGCGACATATGGATGGAACCAGTCTCCATCCGTTACATCCGCAAAATCGGCAGTGGCGGATTCGTCGAAAAGCCCAAAGGCCATAACGACCAGTTTGGTAAATTCTTCACGCGTAATGCTGTCATTCGGACGGAATTTTACGTCGCGGCTCACGATTCCTTTATCCGCCAACGTATTGATGTACCCTGCTGCCCATTCCGCCTCGTTCAAGTCTGTAAAGCTCTGTTCTGTGACGTTGTCCGGCTCCAGCGTTTCCGACGGAACCGTCACGTTGACAGAGGGCCCCCGGCTTCCGGAGGAACCTGAGGATGACCCGCCGCCTCCGCCGCTCCCGCCGGAACCAGTCCCTTTCACCGGAACGTTATAGCGTATCTCTTTCGAGACGTCCTCACACGTAAACACAGCAGTCAAAGAAACCGTTACAGTTCCTCCGGACGGTCGTGACACAATTCCCGTATTGCTCAAAACATCCGGATTGCTGCTCGTCCATGCGACAGACGACCCATATTTTCCTTTCACCGGCAGTTCCACATTTCCTGTTACGGCGCTTGCCGGCATCTTCAGCCACTCGATATCCTTATCTACGGTCTTCTCCGCGGTGTAGCTTTCCAACACCGTCACCGGAAATTGCTTCGTTACCGTGGTCAACCCTTTGCTGATGGTCGCGGTCAGCGTCACAGAAGTGTTCTCGGCACCGCGCGTGACAACCGCCTGGCTGCCGGAAATTTTGAGCGCGCCGTTGTCGGACTGCCAGGAAACCGTTGTGCCAGAAATTTCAGTCGGCAGCGTAAAGTCTACCATAATTTCATCTGGATAAGGTGTATAATCCCCGATGTCCAATTTGTTTTTCACTTCTTCCACCAATGGGGCGTCCGCGCTCGCGACCAGATTTGTACTGTGCGTCAGGAAGAGCTCTCTGTTGTAGTGATCTTGTGCGGTCACTGTCAGCTTATACTCCCCATCCGCTGCACAAGTTATTTCTCCCGTCTGCTGGTCTACCGTTACATTTCCTTCCGCTTCGACTGCAAAATACGGGTTATAGGTTGCATCCAGGTCGATATATTTTCCATTGGATTTCACCCGGATATGATACCCTGTTGCTTCCCCCGGCAAAACCGCGGATTTGTCCAGCACAAGCTGGATGTCCTCAAAACCTATCGCCTTGCTGATTTCAATGTTGTCAAACTGCACCTTTGTGCTCTGCATGCCGAGCATGGTAGTCCCCGGAGTCATCTCCGCTGAAGTTCTCACCGATGTATCCGCAAGAATACGGGAACCATCCATCGCCGCGTAGTATGCCGTGTTGCCTGCCAACGCTGCTGAAAAACGGTAAAACTTATCAAAGGTTCTCCCCGAAGTATTCAGCATTCCAATATTTGCCCGGCTTTCCGCAAGGTAGGTCCATTTTCCCATATCGTTACTGCTAGGCGCCGAAGCGATAAAAAGCTTATCGCGCGTTGGGGATGGCAGGCCGTTGATATTTCCGGTTGCCAAATCACAGCGGCATACATCCGTGTGCATAAACCGGTAACTGCCCGATGCGCCTTTTCTCAGCCCCACAGAAACCTGGGAGTTGTTCGTCGCGTTCGCGCCAAGCTGCTTCATATCATATTCCACAATATACTGGTCAAGATTATCTGGTCCAAATCCATCCGTTCCCAATACTAGGCCTAGAGAATCCACCTCGTACACCATGGAGTCCTCCCCCTGTACGATATTGAATCTGCTGGCGTTGGCTGAAGGGAAAAATCCCGCGTCAATCCCTGTGGTTTCTTCAAAATCCTGTGTATATACAGTGCCCAACTTAATAATGATATCGCGCTCAGGCGGCTGTTTGGCTTTCACAACCGCGGAGAAATCCCGGCTGTCGCTCACCCCGTTTCTCGAAACTGT
The DNA here is from genome assembly GCA_902478395.1 of uncultured Eubacteriales bacterium. Classification (GTDB taxonomy): domain Bacteria; phylum Bacillota; class Clostridia; order UBA1381; family UBA9506; genus CABSKZ01. The sequence goes on from CABSKZ010000225.1 coordinate 2,568, forward strand.
TGCGGTCAGTGTCACCTGCGCGTCTGGTGAATCAACAGCGGGCCTTGTCACGATGGCCTTCTCCCCACTGATGCGAATGGCACTGTTGTCCGATTCCCAGGAAACCGAAGTACGGTTCAGCCCTTCCAGAGGCAACTGAAAATCTTCTGTGACGTTTAACAAATCTACGCCTTCTATCTCCAGCTGCGTCTTCGCCTCTTCCACTGCCTCCGCGTCAGTCTTTCCGCGAATTTCAAAATCACTGGAAAGACTGCTGTCAGCATCATAGTAATCAGCCGCAGAGACTGTTACGATATATGGACCATCCCCTGTCGCCGTTATGCTTCCATTTTCCGCATCTATGGTCAAATTTCCTGCGGCACAGCTAAACTGAAAGCCGGTGTTTCTCTCCTTCGGCAGGTTATGCCATGTTCCTTCCGCATCCTTTAAGCGAACAGTAAATGCCGTTGTACTGCCGTTTTCCAGTTCCGCATTCTCTGCCAAAATCCCCAGTTCCGTAACAAACAGCCCTTCATACATCACAATATTGTCAATCTTCATATTGGTGTTATGTCCGCTGAAAATCATTTTTCCAGCCGCCGGAAGCTCCGTTTTTCCGAAATCGGAAAGAGGCGTAACCAGTGAAGACACCACACCGCCGTCCTGCCTGCTTCTGAGCTGTAAATAGGCGTTGTCCTTCACAACAGCGGCAGAAAACCGATATGCCTCGGCCCAGCTTCTCGGTGTTCTGTCAAGGATTCCGATGTCCGGCCCGCCCATTTGCGGAACAACCCATTTCGATACATCCGATGACCCGGTCGTATAGCCGATGCTGGTACGGTCCCGCAAAGGGGCGGCGTCAAAAGCGCCTGTAGCGTCATTATATTTCACAATATCATGGTAACCAAACCGCAGGTTCGGCTTTGTTCCAGACTCTGCCAGCAAGCCCACGGAAAAGGAGTTGCTGCTGTTCCCTGTTGCAGCCATCAGCTGTGCGTCAAATTCCACAATCGGGTTTGCCACACTTGGCCCGATGCCGGCTGCCAGCTGGTCTACCTTTTCCATCCGGTTCACGCTGTAGTAGTGGTTGCGGTCCTCTTCCTCCACTGTGTAGCCTGCCGTGGAGGTATAAGCGGCGTCTATCTCATTCGCTGTTTCAAAATCCTGACTATAAATGATATTTCCCGGAAGAACGATGCCCTCTGTGTTTACCGGCTCCTCCGCCAAGGCCGGAAGGCCTGATAGGAGCAATCCGGCAAGAAAAATACTGGAAATTTTCGTTTTGATGTTCTTTTTCATGCGATTCCCTCCTATCGGTAAACGACGACCGTCGTTGGAATGTAATTATACAGCCTGGTAAATACAATATCGTCCACGCAAATGTCGTCCGCCGTGCCAACGACCGCACGCTTCGCGGCTTTGTTGTAGATGTATACCCTCGTCTTAGAGTCCATCGTCGCATGCCGCCATTTTTTTAAGTCGGCCGCAGAATCCTGCGTACCAACCCCACCAATCGATAAGGTCAGCCCATTGATGTCCTTCACCTTACCATAGACCGTGTGCAGGTATGTCAGCGGCGCATCATTATTTTCATCAACAGCCGCAGAGCCAGGCAGTGTTTCACCGAACTTTTCCGGCAGCGGATTGGCGCGGAACAATACCGTAAACGACCGAATCTGCCCCTTTGTATTCGCACTGTATTGAATAATGTCGCCCGGTAATAAATCTTTAATACTAATATCCTTGAAACTCCAGCTGTCCTGAGCTTCACAAACCAGGGTGTCATCCTTCGCCTCTACCGCTGTCAGATTATTTTCAGCGGCTATCTGCAATTTAACGGTCGGTTCCCCGCCGCTGGTAATGGCCTGCATCACCCCTGTCACCAGCACAGGCTCCCGGCGCTGCATATCTTCATCCATCGTCGTGACACCGCCGCTCGTGCTTTCATAAATCACCATTGCACCAACAGATCGGTCCTCTTTTGCATCATATAATTTGAAATTTTCGTATGAAATATCTGTGGAAAGAGTATTCAAACCGCCCGCGGAATAATCTCTGTCTCTTATACACGCCATTTGATTCTCATACGGTACACGGAAAATTGTCGTTCCGGAACCTGCCCGGTAATTAATTCCAATGTTATATTTATAAATACGTATCTTCGTATTCACAACATCTTTATCCAGAGAAAACGCCTCTGTATTGATCCCATCTCCCGTCGCATCTACCGCTGTTTTAATCTGAGAAAGCTCTCCATTTTCATTCTGGCGGTAGAGGATCAGCTGGCGGATAACTTCTCCTGCATTAGCCAGACCACATTGTGAATCCAGTAAATTCTTTTCCGGAATCATCATATCATTCACTCGGAGCTTATCCGGACACTCCGCAATAAATATATTGCCCTCCTGCGAAAGAATTTTCAGTCTCACATCTCCCGCTATGCCTTCAGAAGTTTGGATACCCATTAAAAATCCGTACTTGTCTATCTCGGAAATGCTTGTCAGCTTCACCAGTTTTCCACTGTAGCTAATAGACGCCGAATAGCTGTTGCCCACCGTGAAGTTTTCATTTTTGAAATAGGCCGATTTCCGGTAAGCCTTATCCCCAATCGTGATGTACTGTCCGCTGTCCTCCGTCAAAACGCCGGAAACACGCGCCGGTGAGCAATATAG
>CABSKZ010000226.1 GCA_902478395.1 uncultured Eubacteriales bacterium
TAATTATTTCAACTAAAAGGACTGATTTGTAGATGAATTATTTAAAGAAAATAAGGCTGGAGAAGAATATGACACAAGAAGCGCTGGCAGCGCAGTCTAAGGTTGGAAGGTCCACAATCAGTGAAATCGAAAACGACCATACGCAGGACCCAGGTGTCTACGTCGCGCAGGATCTCGCAAAAACACTCGGCGTCACCGTAAGCGACATATTTCCGCCGGAATTGAGGTTGGCACCAAATGAAAAACCAGTGGGATGAATACCAAAGAGAACTGAAGCACCATTATATCATCAGGGTTCAGACAGAAAAAGGCCCCAGATATATTTTCAGCTACAGGGCTGTCGTTGAATATGAAGGGTACGCGAAAATATTTAATACGAAGGTCAGCGCACGGCGCTGTATGAAGCGCAGTCCTTACAAGGAGTATGAGTTGATAGAAATCAAAAATAAAACAGCGGCAGACACAAAATGAGGCCGTCTTTTTCATGCTGTCCGGCAAGATTGCCGGGCAGTTTTTTTGTGCGGCAAACGCATGTTTATCTGGCAATTTTCCTGTTCCCAACTGCTTTTTGAAGCCATTTTCCACAGCAGCCGTCTTCGTGTCTCCTTCTATCCAACCAAAAAAGATATAGAATATACAAATATTTGTAATTGAATTGATACGCGGCTGTAAAAGAAGCGTGTTAAAATGAAAATAGTAATTAAAATACAAATACATAATTTCAGGAGGCGTTTCATATGAAAAGAAAGCTGACTGCGTATTTCCTGTTTGTTCTGATGTTAGCGGGCCTATCCGGTACAGCGTTTGCCGCTGGGCGGGAGGCCATTCCCGTACGGTTCCGCAAATCCGGAGGCGGCCAGTTTATCTACTGCAACAATCCAGAATTTATCGAGCCGACCATGGTTTCGTCCATTGAAAATCCGGACGCAACCTATATGATGAAAAACGAGGGCTTAAAACCAGACAACTACTCCGTTTTTTTCTGTTTCTACAACTGGTCAGATTTCGACATCGAGCCGGATATTGAGTTCAAAACATCCGGCGACGCAGTCGTTCGAATCGATTCTGTCGGCTACTATACGCCGCAGGGGACGGAATACTGGGACTGTATCGGCGCATGGTCAGATCTGATGGATATGAATATCCGTACGCTGAACCGCAGTGAACAGTATGTGCCGTATAGGGGAGAGAAAAAACTGCCGGCGACCATCAATCTGAGCGGAAATAATGACTGGATAAGCCGTTATATTTATAACTACGAGCCAGTCACGCCGCGCCTTACGTTTAATATGCTGGTAAATTTCACAATCGTTTCCGGCGAGGTGGATGTCAATTTCACCGCGCTCCGTCATTATGACAAGACAGGGGACCGGACCAAGCACAATCCGGATGCCGCGCCCGGCCATTATGTGCGAGACACCTCCGTAAAAGGCATTGACACGGAGACACTTCCCATGGTTGAAGCGGATTTTAATATTGAGATTGACGCCAACACCAAAAACGGGGAAAACCTGATGATGAAAATATTTAACCAGTACCATCCGGATGGAAATGAGGTGCCGTATTGGGTGACAAATATCAACCCCAGCCGCGATGCCTACATGTTCAGTAAAAATACCGCCGCCGGCTCCGATATGCTGAGCCTCGCGTACAAGGACGATACCAAGCTCAGTTTTTATGGGACGAACGTGCCGGAAGCTGAACGGGATAATATATGGCACATGGACATTTACCACTATGACACGAAAAACTATAACCCGGGTATGCCGGGCAAAGCGGAGGACCATATCCCGAACGCGTTTACCTCCGAAACGCTGGACATCAATAACCTGCCGGATCTGAACTGGCAGTTCAATCTTGGTAACTTCGGCGTGACCAACCGGTATCACCTGAATATCACCAACCACGACATTGTCCCGCGTACGCTGAACTATTCGATTGAGAGCGCACGCTCCAGCAATATTGTCATTGCACGGGATGAAACCGGCACGATGCTCAACCCGTACACACTGGAGCCTGAAAACGCTTTTGCGCTCTGCAAGGGCATCAACTGGGACGAGAAAAAGGAGGACTGTATGTTCAGCGCAGTCATTGCGCCGGGTGAAACAAAAAACTATATTCTCGACGTCATTCTTCCGACGAACAACTACGGCGGGCAGGTCAACATTTTGAAGGTGGACGACCATAAATTGATTGAGGAACTGCCGGGAACGCCGTTCCCAGAATATACACAATACAATCCGTTCAAACAGGTCTTTTTCAACGGGGAACAGTATATGAAATGGAATGACGGAGAATTATTCCGATACACGGATGGAAATGTGTGGGAACCTGTCCCGCTCCCAGAGGAAACACGAAGCCTGTTTGAAAAGGATTCCTACGAAATCCGCATGGTGAAAACAGACAGCGGCTACGCCGCACGGTATTCCGCGTGGGATCGTTTCGGCGCGGTCACGAACCGGCAGGCGAAAAACCAGGTCCATTTTCTCGATGAGAATCTCCAATACCGGTATTCACGCGAGTTCCCCGATTATATCTATAACCTGGCATTTGCGGACCATACCCTGTATATACAATCAGACACGAATTATCAGTCAACCGACGGAACCAGCTTTGAGCCGATGCCATCAGGCCAGGCATTTCCGGTTACTAACGGAAAATATACGCTGCGAAAAAAGGAGGACGGCAATGTCTATGTCCGGGAATCATCGGGAGAGGATGTGAAAATCAGCTTTGAGGGCGAGGTTCCGTACGAGCTGATGAGTACCGGCGGCCTGTTTTATTACCGGAAATCATGGCAGGCGTATTATACTAGTGTAGGGGTTGACAACATTCTTTCCGTTTCCCGTGACGGCATGAATTGGACGGATGTTGTGCTTCCTAACAGCTTTACAGAGCTTTTGATGGTCAATTATCTAAATGAAACTATCTACGCGAACAGCAAGTACGGCGCGGATGCGGTCAGTGCCCCTCTGTCGGGGCAGGTTCGCGTCAAGCTGAACGGCGAATATCTTTCCTTTCTGACGCCTTCGAAAATCGTGGCAGACAGGACAATGGTACCCCTGCGGTTCTTCTTTGAAAAGCTGGGCGCGCAAGTGGATTGGAATCCGGATACACAAGAAATCACAGTTGAAAAGGCCGGGAAAACCATCCTGATGCAGATTGACCGGTCAAGTGCTGCGGTAGATGGCCGGGAAATGGCTCTGGATGCCGCCCCCTACCTTGAAAACGGCAAGACCATGATTCCCCTGCGGTTTCTGTCAGAATCGCTCGGCTATAGCGTCGGGTGGGATGCGGAAAGTGGCACAGCAACTATCTCTGCAAACTATTAGCAGTTTACAGCCCTCCTGAAAAGGAGGGCTGTTTTATGATTCCCGTTATTGCGCAGCTTGCAGTTTTGTGCTATAATCAAATGAAAAGAAAACAAGGGGGCAATTTATTTGAATCCATGGCATGATTTTTCACCAGAAAGAATTCAGGTAGAAAACTTCGTCGCGGTCATTGAAATCCCACGCGGCGGCAAAAAGAAGTACGAATTAGATAAGGAAAGCGGCATGCTCCGGCTGGACCGCGTCCTATTCACCTCCACGCACTATCCTGCTAACTACGGCTTTATCCCCGGAACGCTGTCGCAGGACGGCGACCCGCTTGACGTGTTGGTTTTGTGCCAGGAGGCGATAGACCCGCTGGCAATTGTGGAATGCTACCCGATTGGTGTCCTCAAAATGCTGGATGATAACGAGGTGGACGAAAAAATCATAGCCATCCCGTTTGGCGACCCATCCCTGAATACCTATCGGAATATTGATGAGATTCCCCAGCACCAGTTCCAGGAAATTAAGCACTTTTTCGAAGTATACAAATATCTGGAGAACAAAACGACCATAGTCGATGAAATTTACGGATGTGAAGAAGCAAAGAAAATTATTGCGGACAGCATTGCGGAATACAACAGGGCATTTAATCAGAAGAGTGAATAGGACGAAAGGAATTGAGAAAATAAAATGAAAACCAGGCAATCACCCTATCCGGAGCAACTCAAGACAGAGCTTCTGGCCAGCTATCCGTTCAAGCTGGAACTGCATGCACATACCTCTCCCGCCAGCTCATGCAGCGAGCTTCCACCGGCGGAGCTGATCTCCCGCTACCAGAGTCTGGGGTTCCATGCGGTTGCCATAACGAACCATGTTGCCCCTTCTATGCTGCCGGGAAACCATCAGGAGGAAAAAATCCGTCTGTATTTGGATGACTTTGCGTCAGCGCAGAAAGCGGGAGAAAACGCTGGGATTACGGTCCTGTTTGGTATGGAGGTGCGGTTTACAGAAAATGCCAATGACTATCTGGTATACGGCCTCACACCGGAAGCGATGGAACGTGTCTGTTCCAGCCTGGACAAAGGAATCAAGGCCTTTTACCAGACATTTCATTCGGACGAAATTCTCATTTTCCAGGCACATCCGTTCCGGGATGGGATGGTCCGCGCCGACCCCTCCTGTGTAGATGGAATTGAGACCTATAATCTGCATCCGCACCATAATTCGCGGGTGGGTCTTGCGGTCCCGTATGCACAAAAACACGGGTTGCTGACGATAGCCGGGTCAGACTGCCACCATCCCGGCCACGAGGGCACGGCGGCTGTCAGAACCCGGTCACTTCCCCAAAATACCCATGAACTTGCGGCAATTTTGCGCACATCGGATTATCTGTTTCAGGTTGGCGGTAATCTTATACTGCCGTAGAGAAGTATGCACAAAAGCCGGCGTTTTGAGGCGATTGCAATTTGGAAAAAGTAATTTACAGTTTTTCACGGAAGTGTGCACAAAAAACTAGAAATTACACAAAATATGGGGAGTTGTCAGAGGGGACTCCCCTCTGACTTGAGATTGCGGATTTCCCGGACATGTGCCGGGAAATCCGCTCCTTGCAAGGGCTGGACGCGTTAGCGTTCGTGCGAACGTAAGCCCTTGATATCAAGCGAAAGATGTCGTAGACAGATTTCGACTTGAAGCGTGTCGACTTTTTCGACACGCTCAAAAAATTCCGCCAAAGGCGGAATTTTTGCTAGCTGGTTTGCGGCTGTCCGAGGTACACTTAGCCGCGTCAATTGCTCCTGTTCAGGGTAACCACAACGAAAAAGGGTACCAATAAGACTACCAAATTCAGAATTACAGTCAACATATCATCACCTCATAGCTTTAGTATTTCCAATT
>CABSKZ010000227.1 GCA_902478395.1 uncultured Eubacteriales bacterium
AGATATAAGTGGTATTGAGGATTTTATTGAATCCGCATTTTTTTCGAAATATCCTACCGGTAAGTGGGAAATAAAATTTGAAAAGAATTATAATTGGGAAACGGATATTAATACCATTAAATTTAACAATTTAATTGCTGCCATATATTTTACAAGCGACGGTGGGGATACAGCGACCCTGTATATAAAAAAATCTACCGATGGTTTTGAATTTGATGCTTTGGATGAATTAAAGTGTAATATATCACCATGTGGTGTTAGGTCACCATTTGAGACCAATAGTATATTCCCGTTTATATAGGGAGGGTTAACTTGAAAAAGAAAATCATTGGCGTTTTGATGGAAAATAAGAAACGATAAAAAGAAGGTATTTATAATGAAAAAGGTGATTTCTCTTTTATTGATTTTGACAGGGCTGGTTGTTCCGGTATCTGCCGTAGAATGGCCGCAGTGGGCAGACAGTTCTTTACAGTGGGCACAAGAGCGTGAACTGGACGATGCGTTTCTTGAAGCGCCGGAAATGGTGGTGTCGCGCGAGCAGGCAGCAGAGCTGTTTTACGAAGCGGCTGGACGCCCGGTAGTTTCGTCTTTGCCTCCCTTTTCCGATGTGCAGCTCTATGGGGAGGCTATCAGTTGGGCTGCTGAGAACGAATATGTGAACGGAGTAGGAGAAGGGCGTTTTGACCCGCTTCGACCGGTTTCCCGACAGGAATTTGCGGCAATGCTTTACCGGTCGGTTGGTTCTCCGGTGATGTCCGGCCGCGAGCTGGAGCAATACCATGACGGCGGCTCGGTTGCTGTCTGGGCGAAGGATTCCATGCTCTGGTGTGTAAAAACAGGGCTTTTATACGGGAAATCTGGTGAAATGCTCTGCCCAGCCGATAATATTACGGTAGCAGAAGCTGTTACAATCCTCTCTCGCCGCGAACTTTTACCGGATGTTTCAGTGCTTGCGCACGATTTAGATGTCTTAGCTGCTCAGCACCGCCCCCTCGGTTCGCAAGGGGAACAGGATGCAGCTACATATCTAAAGCAGCGTTTTATGGAAATGGGATATGAAGTGACACTTCAGCCTTTTACCGATTCAGACGGCAACACTGGCTCTAATGTAATCGCCGCAAAAAAAGCCGACCGTGCGGATGCAGATGTTTTTGCGCTTTCCGCGCACCACGACAGCGTTCCCACCGCATACGGCGCCAATGACAATGCTTCGGGCGTTGCGGCTCTGCTTGCGGTGGCTGAACTTGTAAAAGATTTTCCCACAGACACCGAACTTCGTTTTATCAGCTTTACCGATGAGGAAAATGGGAAAAACGGCTCGTGCTGCTATACTACCGCTCTCGCAGAGGAGGAGCGCAGCCGCATGGTCGGAGATATCCAGTTCGATATGCTTGGAGGGTTGGGCGCCAGCGGCTCCGGCCTTTATACGACAGATGGCGGAAGTAACTGGGTCAGTGATTTGCTGGAACAAAAAAACGCCTCATTATCGCTGTTCTCCGAAACGGCAAGTGACCACACTTCGTTTCAGCTGGCGGGCATTCCTTCCGTCCTGTTTATGCAAAACGGACGGGGATATTTATACCATACCGCCGCGGATGTAGCAGAGCAGTTGGACCTGTATGCCATCGCGGGAGCCGTTCAAACCGCAGCGGCGGCTTTGCAGGAAATTGTCTCCCCGCAAACTGGCTCCTATCGTAGTCTTGCCCACGAACAAGGTGCGGGCTACACCTATCGGCAAACAAAACAGAATGTCATTTATTTTGGAAGTTCCATCCGAGATACGGAAGCGTACATAGGCGCCTCCGGCACTCTTGCTGAACAGTGGGAAATTAACGGTGATGGCTGGGCCGATAAATATGAAACTTATTTGTACTCCATGCGCTGGTTTGGAGCTGAAACACCAATGAATACCTATTACAGATACCGCAATGGCTTTTTGGAGGGAATTGAAATCCGGCCTGCTGAAACTGGTTTTACCGCCCAGCAGGTTCGTTCGTTGCTGTGCAGAATGTACGGTGAACCGACCTCCTCTGATGAGAACGCGTCCTCCGAACATTGGCAAGATACGGTTTACAGCAAATACATTACACTAACGGATTCAACTGACAACTGTACAGTGACGGTCAGCAACTATTCTGCTGGCATCACAAATGTTCTTGCGTCTTATCCGGTTCAGAACGGTGAAACGCAAATAACCGACCCGCAGCACGCCGCGGCATGGGCATACCTGTGCTCTATTTTGCCACCGGAATCCCGAATGAAAATTGCCGAATTCAACCTGTATTCGGATGGCTTCAGTAATGTGCTGGCCTACACGTCACCAATCAAAACGGATGACCGCACGGACAACAACCGGTTTTCTCTCAATATCGACTATTATGATATATATGATGAAAATGGTGCAAAACGCGATTGGAGCAAATTGACCTATACCATTTTACATGAGTACGGCCATATTTTGCTGGAGGACGAAACACAGATTGATCTGACTGTTGGGGAAAACACCCACGACCCAGCCGGATTTATTTCCGGTTCTTTCCGCAAACGGTTCTATGACCAGTTTTGGGCGGCGTTAGGTGATACTGGCGTCGGGGATTATGTACAAAATCCAACAAACTATGTTAGCCGGTATGGTGCGAATTATTTTCATGAGGACATAGCAGATACTTTTGCAGTCTTTATTTTAGGCGGAAAGCCAGAAGGCAATACCGTAGCAGAACAAAAACTGTTGTTTTTCTGGGCGGAGCCGGAAATGGTGGCCCTGCGGAGCACCATACGTCAAAAGATTGGTCTGGAGACGTTTAGCCAGCCAGAGGTCCCCAACATTTCCGATGAACCTGTTGCTGTTTCCACCGTGGAGGACTTAAAACAGCAGTTAAACGAATCCATTGCCGCGGTTAAACAGCCACCAGCGATGGATATTTCCAACTTGCCGCCGCAGGATAACATGGATATTTTTGTAAAAAATCTGTATTATACATTGCTGGCAGATGAGCCAGAATATAAATATGCTTATGCAATAGCAGCGGAAGTAGGAAGCGACGGGCTTTTACACTGTGAGATTTCTTATATGCCGTACCGCACCGGTAATTATCCGGAAAATTTCACCGGAACGGTTATCTCCAGCTTGCAAGAACTGATTGCGGCAGCTCGCGAAAATTTATCACAGCAAACCCTTCCCATTCGAATCGCGAACCAAGAGCTGGAGATAGATGATATGAGTCGTGCACTGCAGCAGGCCGGCGGTGGATATATCCTGTGCGCGCTGAACCGAGACGGTACCGCGATTACATTCACACCGCAAAACAATTTATCGCAGGAAGACAGTGTTGCAAAATTAGAAGCGATTGACCGAATGGCTGCTGAGGCGGTAGATGCCTGTGTGCAGCCTGGTATGAACCAAACGGAGAAGGCCCAATCGCTATATGCATATCTTACGGAAAATGTGCGTTACGATCATCGGTATTATTCCGATAAGGAGAATATGCCTTTCGATTCCACTACGGCATACGGCGCTTTTGCAGATCATCTTGCAATTTGCGGCGGATATGCCCAGGCACTGCAAGTACTTTTTGAGAAAGCCGGAATTCCCTGTTTTACGGTTTCTGGAAAAATGGGTTCCGAGAACCATATGTGGAATATCGCATATCTGAATGGGAAGTGGTGTTATTTTGACGCAACCAGTGACCGCGGCAGAGCTGCATATGGATTTCAATATTTTGGAGTTGATGCCGATGCTTTAACCCGATATGTCTGGAATACAGCATGGATTGATTTGCTTACGGCATCATTTAGCTGACATCAGAAAAATTATAATTCTATAACTTTCTTTTTCTTTTGTCACATATCGTTGTATTACTATGCATCTTTCATAACTATTTTAAAGGGAAGTTTACCCCTCTTATATTAACAAATGAAATATGTACGTAAAGGACACATTTAACAATGTGAGAGATGGCCTCTAAACCGTTCGCATTGTCCACGTTACAGCAAACTTAGCTGCTCCATTTACGCAAAAAGGCGCGCTGGCCTCCGGCGCACTTACGGCGGTTCGCTGTCGCAACTATCTTCTTGCGAGTATGCGCCTTTGGTGCAGCGGGTACTATTTTGCGCAAGCCTCAATGTAGTAAACTGCGGCATCCAAATGCCCGCTCATAATGAGGGGGCATTTATCATGTCGCTTGGCAGCGGGATCGGAGCTGATTTGTAGGCTATAAGAACGGCACTTAGGAGTATGTATTTACAGAAGAAACAGCGAAGGTGATATGGAGCGCAGGCGGTGCGCCGCGTGATTGCTAAAATGACAGGCATCCCATCATGTGTGTCACGGTCAACCTTGAGATGCTGGAAAAGTATGTATCGTTAACAATTAATTATGAAAAGCGATTAAGATGACAGAATTGGTTGGAGGATTATTATGCAAAAGAACAGTAAAATATTCACAAACGCTATATTTGTAACATGTGCGGCACTTTTGTGTTGTGCATTGTGGGGGAGTGCAACTCCGTTTATTAAAATTGGATATGAGCTTATTTTACCGAAAAAGGATGTTGCATCAACAATACTCTTTGCCGGAACAAGATCAAAAGTAGTGATAATAAGTTGCTTTCAAACCGTTATACAATACATATTTTTTTATATTGGGCTTGCCAATACAACCGGAGTAAAAGGGACGATTATAAGTGGTTCGAGCGCGTTTTTTGCGATTCTGATAGCGAGCTTATTTTTCAAGCAAGAACAACTTACCGCAAAGAAGATTTTTGCTTGCGTAGTTGGTTTTGCAGGCGTGATTCTGATTAACTTAAATGGTCTTGATTTTAATATGAACTTTTTCGGCGATGGTTTTGTGTTGTTTTCGGCAATTTCTTACGCAGTTTCCTCCGTATTGATGAAGCGCTATTCAAAGGAGGAGGATCCGGTTATTTTGAGTGGATATCAATTTGCATTAGGCGGATTTTTTATGATTATCGTCGGTGTTGCCGCTGGGGGTCACATAAACCTTGAAAGCATTGCGGCAATTGGTGTTTTGATATATCTTGCGCTTCTTTCGGCTGTTGCATATGCTTTGTGGGGGATACTGTTGAAATACAATCCAGTATCAAGAGTCACGATTTTCAGCTTTATGATTCCGGTTTTTGGCGTACTTCTTTCCGGTCTTATGTTAAACGAAGAAAGCAATGTTTCGATAGCTAATAT
>CABSKZ010000228.1 GCA_902478395.1 uncultured Eubacteriales bacterium
GACAGAGCGTATAACACACTACACTTTGCTTCGCAAAGTCGTGTGCCAAATGGGGGCGTTGCCCCCTTTGGAAACCCCCACAAGAAAAGGCGGTACGCTACCCCTCCACGGGGCGCATACCGCCTTTTCTTGTTATCCAGCCCTCCGGCTGTATCGGTTGAGCAAAAGTCCGCGTGGGATTGATGTGGTATCTTTAACTTTGGGAAACTCCCCGTTCCCATTTGCTTATGGATTGAAACGATATACCGAGGTGAGCAGCTATTTCCTCTTGCGTCAGGTCGCGCTCACGGCGCATTCGTTTGATATTTTCACCAATTAAAAGATTCATGGTAACCTCCTGATTCTAATTTTTTGAGGCCTCTGGCTATATTATACGGAAAATCCACCGCATCAGCAATAACCGCACAAGAGACTTGTTTCTACGAGGTGTAGAAAATTTCTATTTACTGCCACTTGAAAAAGAATTACAATAAGACCGCGTCGCATACAAGTAACAAGCAGGGAAACTGTGCGGACAGTTTCTACCTGAATCGGTAGAAAGAACCAATTTTTTAGGGAGTTCCCTAACACCCCAAAAAGAAACGGCACGGCATCATCATCGGCACTACACCGTATCCTTATATAAAAACTTCCTTGTGTGACGTTGTGAAAGCGGCAGTCCCTTTTTGGAGCGGATATGAGCCCGCTAATGGAGGTTTATGCTTTGCGGGATACATGTATTTCGTGGTGCTCCAGCTGTGATGGTGAACAGTTTTTACGCATTAGGAAAAATCCGTTCCAAAGCGTATGTTTTTTGCAGGGCCAAAACCAATATGGCGGCAAGCAGTGCTCCTGCGAGGGAACTGATGCCGAACGGCACAACGAATGTAAACAGGGCGGCAGAACCATTACCTAACAACAGCTTAGCGACCGGATAGCACAGCATTGCCCCCAGAATTCCAGTTCCAAACACCTCGCCGAGCATAGCGAAAGGCAAACGTGCCGTCTTTTGGTATAAAATCCCTGCCAGCAGAGCGCCAACCATACTGCCTGGAAAGGCGAGCAGAGTTCCGGTTCCGAGTAAATTCCGCAGCAGAGAGGTCACGAATGCACAGGCAACTCCATAGCCTGGGCCTAGAACAACCGCGCACAGCACGTTCATGAAATGCTGTACGGGTGCACATTTCGAAGCGCCGACGGGAAATGAAATGGTCGAACAAACAACGCCAACCGCAATAAGCAGTCCCGCAATTGCAAGCTTTTTTATATTGACCTTCTGCATAGAAATACATCCTTTCTGGAAATATGGCTGAACTGCAAAAAATATAGAAAAACGCATAACAGCCAAGTTTTCAAATGTCTCAGCAGTCACTATTATAGCACTTGCCGGCCCGGGCAGCAACACTTTTTTCAGTTACCTATGTTATTTTCCGGCAAAATAGAGTATAATGTAACATAGGACAAGAACGAGGGGGAAGCATATGAAGAAGAAAAGAAAACGGGAACAGTTCGTCAGCTGTATTGTCGCAGCTGCTGGAAAAGGAGAACGCATGGGTGCGGGCATCAATAAAATCTTTCTGGATATTGATGACCAGCCGGTCATTGCGCACACACTGCTGACGCTGGCCGAAAGTGAGTACATAGATGAGCTCATTATTGTGACGCAGGAGAAGGATTTGCTTGGCTGCAAAGATATAGTCACGGAATTTGGCGTCGCAAAGGTCAAGTCCATCCTGATTGGCGGGGATAAGCGGCAGTACTCCGTTCAGAATGCGCTCGGGGAAGTTTCAGAACGGGCGGATATCGTATTGGTCCACGACGCGGCGCGTCCGCTCGTGTCACAGGAGACAATCCGTCAGGTGGTCGAGACGGTGATAGAGTATGGCGCGGCGGCTGTCGGGGTGTCCTGTAAAAGCACATTAAAACAGTTGGATTCAGACGGGTTTATCACCAATACCCTAGATCGGGATGCAATATATGAGGTGCAGACCCCGCAGGGCTTTCGCAGGGAAATCATTCAAAAAGCCTATGCGGAGGCGTTTGCAGCCGGCGTTTTGGGAACGGACGATTGCTATCTGGCGGAGCGGATTGGTACTAGAATTAAGATGGTAGACGGGTCGTACGACAATATTAAAATTACGACGTACGACGATTTATTTGTCGCGGAACAGATTTTAGACAGAAGAAAATAGAAAGCGGGGATGGGATATGTTTGAATACAGGGCAGGACATGGCTATGACGTTCACCGCCTCGTGGAGGGGCGGCCGCTGATTCTGGGCGGCGTCAATATTATGCATGAACTGGGGCTTGCAGGACACTCCGACGCGGATGTGCTGGCACACGCCGTGATGGATGCGATGCTCGGCGCCGCCGCGCTGGGAGATATTGGCCGCCATTTCCCGGACAGCGATGACCAATATAAAGATGCAGATTCCATGGAGCTATTAAAGGCAGTGGATAAAAAGCTTCGTTCCAAAGGTTTTTTTGTGACCAATATCGACGCGACTATTATCGCTCAAAAACCAAAACTGATGCCATACATCGGCCGGATGGTGGAGAATATCGCGGACACCCTCAGAATCAGCCGCGGCTGTGTCAACGTAAAAGCGACGACGACGGAGCTGCTGGGCTTTACGGGAAGAATGGAGGGTATCGCCTGCCATGCCGTCTGTATGGTGAAACGTCTTGAGGTATAACTGGCCCATAATGATAAAAACGGAGCAATCAGAAGTTTGTACTTGTATCAGCGGCATTGGATATGTATGATGGCATATCCAGTGCCGCTGTTTTTTCAAGTAAGTCCGGGCAAAACCAGCCTTCCATGTGAGAACTTTTTTGCGCCGGACCCTCTCCGCGTATCACAGCCAATTATTTCAAGAAGCTTTTTTACTTGGGTGCGGAGTTCAAAGACGGGAAATTCTATATATGCCCCAATTTATCTTTTAGACTGAACAGCTTGTTATAGCATAGGAGCCTGTTCTGTCCTGCGCTATCCACTCCATCATGTACCACCCGGTGCCGGTAGGCTGCCGCTAAATTTCTTTGGTGATGATATTTCTCATAATGGGCGTTTCAGCTGCTTTTTTGTTATAGAATAAAAAAATAGACCGATTGCCGCTACCAACAACTCTGTTGCAGGAAAAGCACACCATACTCCGTGCATTTTTCCGATATGCGCAAGTAAAAACGCCATGGGGATTATAACAAAGAATCCACGCAGCAGAGAGACAATATGCGCTGACCTTGCATACTCGCAAGACGTGAAATAAACCGATATGATAATATTAAATCCGGCAAATGGGCAGGCGGTAAAGTACAGGTATAAGCCTTCGGTGGCAATGCTTTGCAGCAAAGCATTGTTCTCGCTGTTAAAAATCTCTGTGATTTGCGAAGCGCCGAAAAAGATTATCGCATAGATGCAGGCTGAAAGAATTAGCATGGTGGCCATAGCATACCGCAGAATAGACATGATATTGCTGAAGTTTTTTTCGCCGTAGCTGCGGCTGAGAATCGGTTGTATTCCTTGTGCAATACCTGTATAGATAGAAATGATAACCAAAGACAAATTTGCGATTATGCCATATGCCGCCACACCGGTGTTGCCCTCCAGACGCAGGATGATAGCGTTAAATACGATCATGACAATTCCGGAGGAAGCCTCCGTTATCAAAGCAGGGATGCCGGTGGATAGAATTCTCGCCAACTTTTTCCCTTCCGGTTTGTTTTTTACAAAATGGAACTGGTTTCTCTTTCGGAGAAAATGGGGTGACAGAATAATCATGCTGATAACGGGGGCTAGCCCCGTCGCTAAGACAGCACCCAAAATGCCCATTTTAAAGGGGAAGATAAACACCCAGTCCAACACCACGTTCGACAGGCTTCCGCCAATCATTGCGGCCATGGAAAGCTGCGGTACTCCGTCGTTGCGGACAAAGCAAAGCAGCACATTGTTCATCAAAAAGGCGGGCGCGAAGAGTAGGATAACCTGCAGATAGGTTTTGGACATCGCAAATACCTTTTCGTCGGCGTTGAAAAGCGATAGAATGGGGCCGGAAAAGAAAACGCCTATGAGTACGAAAAATACCGCAAAGGCCGCAGTGAGATAAACCGCATTGGTGAAGGTACGGTTCGCGGCGTCATCTTCATTTTGGATTTTTTCAATGGAGTAATGGGTTGCGCCGCCCATTCCAATCATCAGTCCGCTCCCGTGGATAAAGCTATAAACCGGGATAGCCAGGTTCAGTGCTGTTAAACCGTTCGCACCGAGCCCCTTTGCTACAAAGAACGTATCGGCCAGTATGTAGCAGGACAGTCCGAGCATCCCCAGAATGTTCAGGGATGAATACTTAGCAAAGAGCCGGAAGCAATTTGATTTTGTCATATTAGAAAACCTCCTAAAAATCGCAGTGCGGGACTGTGCGTGCATACAAAAGCCCCGGCGGGCGTTTGTATTTAACCGTTGTTTTCATTACTGTTTTGCGCGTGCCAGCTCGATTGCTTCTTTCCCAGTTATATGCGCAATTGTCATTTCCAACATACACAAGGGTTCCCATTCACGGCCAATAAATGCCTGCCGGTTTGAGAAACTGTCGTTTGGCGCATATTTCAGGGCTAGCGCTTCAATAGCCGCACGCTTTTCCTGGTTATCCTCCAAGATGCGAATTGTCCCAAATATAATGACGCTTCTAAAATAGGAGGTGTATTCCTCCGGGACGACTTGGTCCTTGTCGACCACACAAAAAGACGCTTTCGGGTTTTGGTGAATAGCGTCCAGTTTATGGCCGCGTTTTGCACAGTGAAAATATAGCTTAGAGCCGTCGTATACATAGCTGATAGGAACAGCATAGGGATAATCCTCATCTCCGGCCAAAGCAAGGACGCCGGATGTCCGAAGGTTCAATATTGCGGCACATTCCTCCAAGGAAAGTGCCTGTTTTTTTCTGCGCATTTCATGAAACATATCAATACCTCTCTCTTTTGTTGTTTTTGGGCTGAAGCGAGGATTGCTCATTCTTCAGGTAAAAAATAAAGCGCTGAGTATCGTATCTTCATCGGCCTAACGATACGAAATCAACGCTTTCAGCTCCCCGGCGGTGAGGCGGAACTCATTCTCCGCCTTCATCTCCAGATAGACGGGCGTGC
>CABSKZ010000229.1 GCA_902478395.1 uncultured Eubacteriales bacterium
GTGATGGGCTTTGCTACCTATTTTTATTCTTCAGACGTCATTAAAAAAGAACTGGCGGAGACAAACATCAACATGCTGACACAATTGCAGGAAACGACTGAGACCTACGTTCTAAAGCAAGCGGAGGATTTCATTATCAAAAATTTCCTCCAGCTTGACACGACCTCGGAACGGCTGAAAATATTTTCGAATGAGGAACTGAACAACCGTTTTTTGCTGGATTATTACCAGGAACTGCGGCAGCTTGCACTGACTGCGGACTATATCGCGGACATCCATATTTATATTCCGCACAGAGAAATGATTGTTTCAACAAGCGGAATCCGGTTTCTGAGCGGAGCGCGGAAGCGTACGGCGTTCGACAGTGAGAAATTGGAAATTTTCCAAAGGGCCATGACGGGCACAAAATGGGTAAACACCTATATCAACTCAAACGGCATTAACGTCGTGACGCTGCTCCGGCAATATACGCCGGTTGCAAGAGCTGTGCCGCGCGGCATCATCGCGGTCGATATCGAGGAGGCGCGCGTCTATTCCACAGCAAACGAATTTCCGGATTCAAACATTAAAAATGTGTTTATTACTGATGAAAACGGAAATATGATTTCCCATGCCAATAAGGAAATGCTGTACCAAGACGTATCCGGTAAGAAATATATGAAAAAAATTATGGAGAGCGAAGAGCCGTTCGGCTATTTCATTGACAGGGTAAATGGACAAAAATCGCTCGTTACATATTCCAAATCGGAGTATAACCACTGGAACTATATCAATGTAAGCGATGCGAGCACGGTGTTTGGCATCAGCAATATCATTTTGCTGTTTATCGTGATTATGTACATCATCCTGTTAATTGCTGGCGGCATCGGTGTGTTCCTGATGTCGAAGAGCTTCTATAAACCGATTAACCGGATTGTAGATACCATTGGCTCCCTGACTGGGGAGCGTAAGCGCGGCGATGACTATACCATCATTTCCAATGCGCTGGATACATTGTCCAGCCAGCTGAGTGATTACGAGAGTATGATGGATGACATTAAGCCTGTCATGAAAAACAATCTGTTGATGCAGCTGATGTATGATGCGGATATGCAGGCGGAAGAAATCAAGAATAATATGGAGATTCTTGGGATCGATCCGGACATCGCACGGATATTTGTAGTGATGAGCTGCATGTTCCATTATTCCGGAATGAAAAGGGAAGAAGAACGATATTTTGAGTATGGCTTCATTGAATATATGTTTACCTTTGGCAACAGTCACAGGTTGGTTCTCTGCCACTCTACCATGCAAAACAAGGTCATTGTGCTGGTGGGGGCGGAAAATGTGGAACAGCTTGATATCGGGCAGATATTGGGCAGTGCGGAAACAGGTCTGCGCGAGTTAGAGGGTGTGGAGTATAATATTCATGTCAGCGGCATCATTCAGGGATTAGAAAATATTCACACCGGGTATGAGAGACTGTCAGTGGCAGAAGAATACCGTTTCATCTATGGCTACAACCACATCCTGCGCACAGATGAGGTTCAGCCCAGGGAGGCTTCCGTCGCTACGCTGGAGGAAGAAAGCCTCTTTGCCGCGCTGCGTTCGGGGATACAGAAACGGAATCTGGATGACGTGCTGATGCTGCTAAACCAGATGATGGTCACTCTGAAAAGCGGGTCCTTTTCCTGCCGTTATGTTCAGGATTTCCTAATGCGGCTGATTGCGTTTCTTTCTAACCTTTTAAAAGAACAAGGCTTGGAAACCGGCGAGGTGGTAGATGACAAACAGACACTTTACGAAGAATACCGCAAAAGCGAAAATCTCGATGGGGTGTTTGGCTTTTTGCAGGATTTGTGCATCAATATGGTGGAACATAAGGACGGCGAAGAAGGCGGCTACGATGTTTCGGAGAAAGTGAAGGCGTTTCTGCGGTCGCTGCCGGACAGTGAAATGAAAAACGTGACACTTTCCTATGTGTCGGACCGGTTATTTTTGAGCCAGTCCTATGTCAGCCGGGTGTTCAAAGCGGAGACAGGCGTCAATTTTATTGATTATCTTTCAGAGGAGAAACTGGTGCGCAGTGCAAGGATGCTGACGGAACGGAACATGAAAATCAAGGATATTTGTGAGGTCATCGGTTACAGCAATTCAAATTATTATATCCGGAAGTTTAAAGAGAAATATGGAGTTACACCGAAGCAGTATCAGCGGAATATGAGGTAAAAAAATTCAAACGCGGCGGCAAATGCAGGGAATACATTTGCCGCCGCGTTTTTTTGCTGTGCAGTGAGGTGCTGCCGCGAAAGCTGGAGGAAGCAAAATTTTTTACAGACAGAGCTGTTGGTTCATAGAAGGTATTTGATAGATACCCCTACAGAATGGAAAGTGTTTATTTTGGGAACCCTAACACTATTCTGATGAATTGTTTTAACAGGAGGATGCCATGGAAAAAGAAATTTATTTTGCCGGCGGCTGTTTCTGGGGAGTGGAGAAATATTTTGCAAGTGTCCCGGGTGTAGTGGGAACCTGTGTTGGGTATGCAAACGGGAACACGGCGGCGCCGACCTATGAGGACGTATGCATCCGCAACACCGGCCATGCGGAGGCGGTCAAGGTCACATACCAGCCGGAAGAAGTACCGTTGAAGGAACTGGCGGAACTGTATTTTGAGGTGATTGACCCGACCGCGCTGAATCGGCAGGGAAATGACCGGGGAGTACAATACAGGACGGGGATTTATTATACGGACAAAACGGACAGAGATATTTTGGTCCGGGTTCTGGCAGAGGAACAGAAAAAACACCGGAAACCAGTCGTGGTCGAAGTCGCGCCACTGAAAAATTTTTATCAGGCGGAGGAGTACCACCAGAAATATCTGGATAAAAATCCCGAAGGTTACTGCCACATTGGACGTGAAGCGTTTGAACGGGCGGGCAGCGGGAAGGCAAAATTCAGAAAAAGGCCGCAGAAGGAGCTGAAGCGGGTGCTGACGGAGCTGCAATACCAGGTGACGCAGAATGGCTGTACGGAACGGCCGTTTGAGAATGAATATTTTGACGAGTTCCGTCCGGGAGTTTATGTGGACATCACCACGGGCGAGCCGCTGTTTGTATCTTCGGATAAGTTTGATTCCGGCTGCGGGTGGCCCAGCTTTTCAAAGCCCATTGATAGATCGCTGTTGGAAGAGACAGAGGATTTGAGCCATAGAATGCACCGGACTGAGGTGAGAAGCAAGACGGGAAACGCGCACCTGGGACATGTCTTTGAAGATGGCCCGCAAGAAACAGGCGGACTGCGGTATTGCATCAATAGTGCGGCGCTGCGTTTTATTCCCGTTGAGGAAATGGCGGAGGAAGGCTATCAAAAATACCTGCCGCTGGTGGAGCTAAAGGACGAACCAGTCTTTTAGGATAAATTTCAGATATCCCTTGGTCAAATCCTTGCTCCTATTTAAATGAGTCAGATAAATGTTCAAACGGCTGTTTCAATTTTTTGAAACAGCCGTTTGAACGTGTCGGTTTTAGCAATACATTTCAAATTGAAAGCCACCTGCGAGAACCTTCGTTTTCGGTACATTGTTTTTGTTTCTGTATCGTTACCGGGCGATGGACATGCTTATTTGTTACGCAAAAGGCGGCAGATACACCGCTTACGTTCCACAGCGTGGCCGAGTGCGTTCAGTCCCTTGCTGCTCTGTATTACGAACGCTAAGAGCCAAGCGCTGCATTCCACTCGCTTCACTTTTCGAAGCGGTTTTCCCGGCAGGACCAAAGAAAGCCGCAACTTTAAATCGGGGGGGATGCCCTTATATTCAGTATGATTTTTGTTTTTGCGGTAGTCAGAAACAACCGTTTTTACAGTGTTAATGCTACAGAAATGCCAATCATTAACCGTTTTTATGCGTTAGAATATAATCCATATATACACGTCAGTCGCGGATACTCATAAAATGTGTACCAGTCCGGTTGAAGAAGGCGATGTCTCCATCCGTATAATAGGTTTCCGGATTACAAGGCACATATTCGCCGATATAGCTGGTTGAACCGTAAAGTTTATAGATTTCATCAGCGGCAATACAATTTAAAAGCTGATAATCTGTATCAGCCCACGTATCAAGTTCGGCAGTGCCAATGCAAACCTTTCTCGGGGCAACCAGCGCAAGCAGGAAATGCTGATCGAACGGCATAAAAAATTCGTTATGGGAATACTTCTTCAAATTGCCGCAGAACCAATTCCCAAAACATTCCGTGATATCTGCAATTGTTTCCCCGCCCTTTCCTCTTGAAATAGAAGCCCCGCAGCAGCCTGAATGATTCACACAGGCAAAAGAAAACGCTCGTCAAACGCCGCTGTCAAAAGTGCGCATTTACCTAAACGGGAATGTCCCATAACAGCAATGTTTTTCTTATCAACAAAATCCAGTGTTTGCAAATAGTCCATTACCCGCTGGGCCATGTAGGACCATATGCTTAATTTTCCAAACGCCGTTTGTGTTTTCTGTTCCTCTGCGCAGAAAAAGTCACATAATCCATCCCAACCTGCGGAATCGGAGGAAACGTCGAAATAACAAAAGATAGCGACGCCAAAGCCTTTTTCTATGATATCTTCAATATATAAATACCGGTCAGGTATATCGGGTCTGAAATTTATAAACAAAATAAATGGAATTTGTCCGGCGGCGTTCTCGGGATAAAGAAGATTTACGGGAATATTAACACAGTTGACGGCGTTTGAAACACGAAAATTGAATCGTTCCCATGTGGTAAACCCAGAAAATTCTCCCTTGCGTATTTCTTTGCGGCTTACTTCAAAAGGAACGGGAGGCGGAAAGTAGCCATATTTCTTCCCTTTGCAGGAGTTCTTTCAATTCATTCCGGCGAAAGGGAGAGGACGTTTCTGTCCTCTAATAGACTAGGCAGATTAAGGGAATTCAGTTCAGCTCCAACAAAATATGATTTGAAAAAATGGCATTTGCCATTTATTTTCTTTTTTCTGCGTGCTGTTTAATTGCATGAAAGCTTTTCTCGCTGATGACATGCTCAATCCGGCAAGCATCTTCAACCGCTGTTTTTTGATCCACACCGAGAG
>CABSKZ010000230.1 GCA_902478395.1 uncultured Eubacteriales bacterium
CACCTGAGAAGCTCAGGGCATTTCAGGAAGAAATCCGCAGTGGTATGGACGATTTGATGAAAAACGTGGTGGTGAAGAATTATCTTGAAACCAAGTCCGCATTCAGCCAATTGGTGAATCAGGTCAACAGTGTGATTGCCTACTGCATTAAGGGAGAAGAGGAGAGCGGTTGTTCCGGCAGCTGCAGCACCTGCGGCGGATGCCATTAAATGGGGAAGAATACGGACGGCTGGGAAGATTGCCGTCCGTTTTTAGATAATAACAGGAGTGAAGAAAATGACGCCAATGATGAAGCAATACCTGGAGGTTAAGGAACGGTATCCGGACGCAATTCTATTTTTCCGGTTGGGAGATTTTTACGAAATGTTCTTGGATGACGCCGTCCTGGCGTCAGAAATATTGGGCATCGCCCTGACGAGCCGTTCGGGAAACAAAAAGAAAACAGAGGACGGAGAAGATGAGGAACGAAACCCCATGTGTGGCGTGCCATACCACGCCGCGCAGCCATACATAGCAAAGCTGGTTTCGCAGGGCTACAAGGTCGCGGTCTGTGAACAGCTGGAGGATCCGGCCCTTGCCAAAGGAATCGTTAAGCGCGACGTCACAAAAATCATCACGCCGGGAACGGTCATGGATTCAGACAGTTTAGACGAAAAGAGCAACAATTATCTGTGCGCGATTTACCAGTTTGATAAAAAGCTTGGTGTTGCCTTTTCAGATATATCCACCGGTTCGCTTTTGGTGACACAGGTATCAGACAAGCTGAAACTCATAAATGAATTGGCGCGCTACATGCCCTCGGAAATTATTTTAGGGAAGAGCGCGTTTGACGATAAAAAACTGGTCGCTGAACTGGAAGCACGTTTTGCGTGTCTAGTGGAACAGGCAAAAGAGGAACCGGAATGGGAACATGCCCGCGAAATTATTTTAGAGCAATTCAAGAAGGAAAACCTCTCCGACGCAGGGCTGACAGAGGATGTCCATATCGTCAACGCGCTAGGAATGCTGCTGTCTTATTTAGACAGTACCCAGAAGATAGCAATGGATCACATCCGCGAAGTCGATTATTATTCTTGTGACGACTATATGGATATCGATGTTTTCACAAGGCGAAATCTGGAATTGACGGAAACCATGCGCTCTAAAAACAAAAAAGGTTCTCTTTTATGGGTGCTCGACCGGACCAGAACATCTATGGGGGGACGGCTGCTCCGCAGCTTTATTGAAAAACCGCTTGTTAACTGTACGCTGATTCAAAAACGCCTGTATGCTGTTGAAGAGCTGACCAAAAAGGCGCCGCTGCGTGAGGATATTACAGAATGTCTGAAATCCATTCAGGACATTGAACGCCTAATTGGAAAAATTGTCTGCAAAACCGCTAACCCACGGGACTTGTTGGCACTGAAACAATCATTGCTTTCTTTGCCCGAACTGGAACTCCGAATGGTAGAGCTGGAATCCCCCTTGCTGAAAGAACAATGCCTTCAGATGGACACGCTGGGCGATATTTTGGAGCTGCTTGAGCAGTCTATCCGGGATGAGTGCCCGATTTCTCCAAAGGACGGCGGTGTCATCAAGACGGGGTATGACAGCGAAGTCGATGAATACCGCGATTTAGCGGAGAACGGGAAAAGCGTCATAACAAAAATTGAGATTTCCGAGCGGGAAAAGACGGGCATCAAATCCCTTCGTGTCGGTTACAACCGTGTGTTTGGATATTACATAGAGGTTTCTAAATCTTATAAAGATCAGGTTCCGCCCCACTATATCCGGAAGCAGACGCTAGTCAACGGGGAGCGGTATATCACTGAAGAACTAAAGGAATGGGAGTCAAAAGTTCTGGGAGCTGATGAACGCGTTAAGTCAAGAGAATACGCCTTGTTCTGCGGAATTCGAGACAAAGTGGCGGCTGAGGTGGACCGGGTGCAGACGGTGTCGGACATCGTCGCGCTGCTTGACGTTATGTGCTCGTTTGCGGAGGTCGCCGCAAAAAACAACTACGTTATGCCGTTTGTGGATATGTCTGATAAAATAGAAATCAAGGACGGGCGGCATCCAGTTGTGGAACGTATGCTGAAAAATGAGCTGTTTGTGCCAAACGACACACATCTGAACTGTTCACAGGACAGGCTCCTGATTATTACCGGCCCAAATATGGCAGGAAAATCCACCTATATGCGGCAGGTGGCGGTCATTACGCTGATGGCGCAGATAGGCAGCTTTGTACCCGCGTCCTCCTGTACGATTGGTGTCTGTGATAAAATCTTCACGCGCGTCGGTGCGTCGGACGACCTCTCGGCAGGGCAAAGTACTTTTATGGTCGAAATGACCGAGGTTTCCAACATTCTTAAAAACGCGACAAACCGCAGCCTGTTGATTCTGGATGAAATCGGCAGAGGAACCAGCACATATGACGGCCTGTCAATTGCCTGGTCCGTCTGTGAATATGTAGTGGACCGAAAAAAAATTGGTGCGCGCACCCTGTTTGCTACACACTACCACGAATTGACGGAACTGGAAAATAAGATGGAGGGCGTGAAAAACTATTGTATTGCCTGCAAAAAGCGTGGAGATGATATTACCTTCCTGCGGCGGATTGTCAAGGGCGGCGCGGATGACAGCTATGGTATTGAAGTCGCGGCGCTTGCAGGACTTCCCAAAAAGGTAATTGCCCGCGCAAAAGAGATTCTTCATCTTGTGGAAAACCAGGATACAAGAAATGCCGTACAGCATACGAGCCCACAGGAGGAAGAGTTTCAACTTGGTTTTGAGGATGTGCGCGGCTCTGAGATTGCAGAAATCATTGAAACACTGGATTTATCAACCCTAACCCCGATTGAAGCCCTCAACAAGCTGTATGAACTGCAAAATATGGCTAAGAAATAGCACTTCCTGTTTCGCATAAGGCCTTTTTGGTATCTGGAAAGGGCCAGTTTTATAAATAAGATTTGGGCATACGCTGTCCTCTGCGGAGTGTAAAATTCCTGCGATGGAATCTTGTTTCAACTTCTTGTTCTAATTTCCGATATGCGTCCATAAAATATACCGTAGATTATACTTGAAGGGAGAAGTACGGTATGTTGAACTGCGTAGAGGATAATGAGGCAAGAATCGTCGGGCGGGTTGTGAGCTACCTGACATTTAGCCATGATGTCCATACAGAATGCTTTTATCGGTTCAGTATTAGGGCGGAAAGATTGAGCGACAATGCAGATGTTATCACAGTTACCGTTTCGGAACGTATGCTAACGGATTTGCAGATTGAAATCGGCCAGAAAATTGAGGTGTCGGGACAGTTCCGCTCATACAACAATTATACGGACAATGGCAACAAGCTGGTCTTGACGCTGTTTGCCAAGGAGATAAAAAATGCTTCTGAGGAAGCGATGATAGAGAATGAAATTTATTTGAATGGATTCATCTGTAAACCTGTTGTTTACCGGGTAACGCCTTTCGGCAGGGAGATTGCCGATATTTTAGTTGCTGTCAACCGCGCTTACAATAAATCTGACTACATACCGTGCATCGCATGGGGCAGAAACGCCCGATTTGTTAAAAACCTTGAAGTTGGGCAGAATATCAAAATCTGGGGGAGAATGCAGTCCCGCGAATATCAGAAAAAAATCAACGAAGAGGAATCGGTTACAAAAACCGCCTATGAGGTATCCATCTGCAAGTTGGATGTCGTCCGGCAGCAAACTGAATAGGGAACGAAACAAGCCGTGTCCTATATCATGAATAGGACACGGCACTTTTTCTATCAATCTATATTTACTTCCGGCAAACCAGGTGGTATAATAACCTCAAAAGGTTCTGATGAACGGCAGCGTTTTCCGCCGCCCGAACGCCAAACGCGTTCGCTTTTGAGAACATTGAATCATCATTCGGCAAGCGTCAGGCCGCTTGCTTGCGGCTCTGCCGCACATTTTACCTTCGTAAAATGCGACATGTGGTATAATATGAACACTTAGTGAATCCGAGTGAAGCGAAGGATGAGCTTAGTGAGAATATATGCCCTTGTGGTATAATAAATGCAATATAGAGACAAAAGCCAAAATGGCTTTTAACTTTTGGGTTTATTGAACCAAGGTGCAATAAGCCGATTGACGGTTTGTTCTTATGGTAAATAACTTCAAAAGTTCGATATGACATGAATCTAAACTCGAGAAAAGGGAGAAGCTAAAATGCCGCTTGCAGAGATGATTGCGTATATCCACGTCACGTCAAATCTGGTTATCGTTTTTGCCTTATTGCTGTCCTTGTCAGAATTTCGATTTTCGAAAGGCGTAACGGCAGTGGCGGTTTCGTTTGGTTTTTTTGTTATTAATCTTGCTAACTATATCATAGTATACCGGCTTGGAGAGTTGTTTGCTGCAAAAAACTTCTTATTCGTATCTGGCTTTCCGTGCATGCTCCTCTTCCTGATTCTTTCAAAAAATCATTTTTTCAAGGCGTTCTTTAGCTTTTGGACACAGATGAATCTGTTTTTTATTTTGAGTTTCATCAGTAAATGGATGGCAAAGCCGGTTGAAAATCTGTTGATTGTGGATGTACTTATCCGGTGTGTGCTTGCTGCAGGCGTTGTAGTATTTGCAATAAAGGTCATTCGGAAACGCTATCTTTTGATATCGACGACACTTAGTCAAAAATGGAAGCTCATAGCGTTTGTGCCGTTTCTGTTTTCCATGGATTTTTTCGTTCTGGAGTTCTATCCGCGCTTTGTTATGTTTGAGCGGGCTCAGGCGTTGGAAATTATTTTGCTCATCTTGACGATGTTTTTGGTATATCTCGTTATCTATATAACATTTAAAAGCACCTATGATCTACAGCAAAAGAACTGTGAGCGTCAGGCACTTGCTATGCAGGTTGACATGCAGAAAAAACAGTATGATATAATCCGGGAAAATATAGAGAAGGGAAAGGTGTACCGGCACGATTTCCGTCATCATCTTAATACAATTTATGCGTATATTGAAAACGGAGAGGCAGAAAAAGCCGGTGAATATATCAGAAACATGACGGGGAAAAGGGCGTATAAGCGAAAAAATTATTGCGAT
>CABSKZ010000231.1 GCA_902478395.1 uncultured Eubacteriales bacterium
TAGTCCGTTCCAGCCTCTTCCACCTCTTTGACGCATTCCCCCAGCCGGGAAAAGTCCGCCGCCAAAATTGAAGGCGATAATTTAATCATCTCATCCACTCCTTTATATCTTTGAGCTTGTTATATAGCTCCTGATAGCTCTCATACCGGCTCGCAGAAACCGCTCCGTCCGCCAGTGCCTGCTTCACCGCGCAGTCCGGCTCGCTGATGTGCCGGCATCCCTGAAACCGGCAAGTTCCGAGATATGGCGCAAACTCCGGAAACAGAAATTCCAGCTCGCTGTCGCGGATTTCTTCGACCTCAAACGAACCAAAACCGGGTGTGTCAAACACATATCCGCCAAACTCAAGCTCAAAAAGCTCTGTATGTCGCGTCGTATGCCGCCCGCGTTTAATTTTATCGCTCACCGTCCCGGTTTCAAGCTGAAACCGGCTGTCAATCCCGTTTAAAATGCTGGACTTTCCAACGCCGGAATTCCCGGCGAGCGCCGTCACCTTGTCCTGCAGGACCCCGCGCAGTTCGTCCGTTCCCGTTCCGTCCAAACTGCTGGACAAAATGACGCGAAAACCCGTGGTTTGATAAATCTGACACAGCTCATCCGCTTTTTGGTCGTCCAAATCGATTTTATTGATGCAAATGACGCATTCCACTCCGGCCGCAAGCGCTGTCACCGTCAGCTTATCCACTAAAAAGAGGTTTGGCATCGGGTCCTGAACTGCAAGCGTGATAATCATCTGGTCAATGTTCGCGACTGGCGGACGGATGAATTCGTTTTTGCGCGGCAGGATTTCATCAAGGCTGCCGGTCATCTCCGCTTCGTCCACAACGCTTGCGCACACCCGGTCCCCGACAACCGGTGTCAGCTTTTCTTTCCGGAACTTTCCCCTGGCTTTACATTCGAGAATACCAAGCTCCGTTTTGATGTAATAAAATCCGCCTATTCCCTTAACAATAATCCCTTCGAGCATAACGCGCCTCTCTCATTGCAAAATTTCCGGAAAACAACAGGCCGCCTCAAAGCGGCCTGTTGAGCGTGTCGACTTAATCGACACGCTTCAAGTTGAAAGCCCTCTACGAGGACTTTCCCTTGAGATCAAGGGCTTGCGTTCGCACGAACGCTTACGCGTTCAGCCCTTGCAGGGTGCGGTTTTTCCGGCACATGTCCGTAAAAACCGCGATTCTAAGTCAGAGAGGGGGCCCTCTGACAACTCCCCATATTTTGCATAATTTTTAGTTTTCTGATAGTCCAAACAGGCCGCCTCAAAGCGGCCTGTCACAATTTATTCTCCCGCGTTCGGCGGAACGGGTTTAATCGGTTTTTCCGTTGCAGGTGCCTGTGTCGGAGCCTGCGTCGGTGTGGAGGTCTTCGGCGCCTGTGTCGGGGCCGGCGGCTCCGTCGCGCTCTGTCCGCTGCTGAGCTGAATATCAATACTCGTCTTTTCCCGTACCTCTATTCCTTCCCGGATGGACTGCCGTGCGACGGTCCCACGGGTTCTGCTGCTTTCTATATAGGAGATGGAACCCCATGTCAGGCCTTCGTCCAAAAGCTTTGCTTTTGCGTCGTTTTCCGTCATCCCAATCAGGTTCGGAACCCGTACCATTGTCTCGTCTTTTCCGGTGCTGACGTACAACGTAACCGAATCCCCCTTCTTGACTGTCGTCCCTTCTGACGGCGTGTGCCGGACAACATAGTCCTTTGGAATGGTGTCACTCACTTCCCCGACAGTGGTAAAGCGTAGGTCCATATTATTCAAAATCGTTTGTGCATCGGTGACCCTCTTGTTGGTCAGGTCCGGCATGGTGGAACCGTCCCCGCCGAGGCTGACGACGACCTTAATTTTCGCATTTTCCTTCACCTTTTTATTTGCGGTCGGATTCTGGGAAATAATTTTCCCCTCTTCGATTTCATCACTCTTCTCTTCCCGGTCCACTATAATTTCCAATTTAGTATTCTTCACCATTTCCTTGGCTTCTTCCACAGTTTTGCCTCTAAAATCAGGCAGCTCAACCTCCGCGCCAGAGCTGCCGAACAGGTTGAAAAAGACCAAAAACAAGATGACCATGACAGCAAGCCCAGTTCCAACACCGGCGACAATTCCCAAAACATCTTTTTTCTTATTTCTAGTTTTATCTCCCACCGCCTGTTTTTTGGTATTTGTCCGTTTCTGTTTTTCGCTCAAAAGCTCCTCCGGGACCTCGTTAATCCTCGAATGCACTGGCGGAACATACATGGTTTCGCCGCTATCAATCTGTTCGCGTTCATATGCCACTGGGGTGCCGATATACACCTTTTTTAAGTCGATAATCATTTGTGTCGCGGTATCATACCGTCCGGCCTGCTCCTTGCACATCGCTTTTAAGATGACGTTTTCCAAAGACTGCGGGATAGATGGATTCAGTTGTTTGGGCGGAACCGGTTCCTTTTCTATATGCTGCATCGCAATGGAAACAGCAGTATCCCCTTCAAACGGCAATTTGCCCGTCACCATTTCATACAGAACAACGCCGAGCGAATAGAGGTCTGTCTTCGCGTCTGTATACCCGCCGCGTGCCTGCTCCGGCGAAAAGTAATGTACGGATCCCATTGCTCCTCCACCCGTCGCAATGGTGCTGGTGCTCATCACCTTGGCGATTCCAAAATCCGTTATCTTCAGAGTTCCTTCTCTGGTGATAATAATATTATGCGGCTTAATATCCTTGTGGACGATGCCCTTTTTATGCGCGTGCTCCAGTCCGGCACAAATCTGTGCAGCGTAGTCGACCGCTTCTTTCCACGGAATGACGCCCTTCGCGTCTAAGTACTGTTTCAGCGTTACGCCCTCGACATATTCCATCACAATATAGTCTAAATCGCCGTCCTGCCCGACGTCGTAAATGGATACGATGTTAGGATGGGATAGGCTGCCCGCCGACTGCGCCTCCACCTTAAAACGGTTGATAAAGTCCTTGTCCTCCCGGAACTCCGGGCGCAGAACCTTGAGCGCCACATACCGGTTCAATACAAGGCATTTTGCTTTATATACAATGGCCATACCGCCCTTGCCGATTTCCTCAACGATTTCATATCTGTTTCCGATTAACCGACCGTTCATCATAATACCATCTCCTTTTTATACAAACAATGAAGTGTGCGCTTTGTAGATGCCATTGTATCAAATCTTCAGCAGAACTGCCGTAATGTTGTCCAGCCCGCCCTGCCCGTTCGCTGCATCCACAAGATTTACCGCTGCCTCCTGCATAGAAACGGCAGAACTGATAATTTTGAGCAGTTCCTGATCATACAGCATGTTTGTTAATCCGTCCGTACACAGCAGTATGATGTCCTCCGGCTGTACCGTAAATTCAAACACATCGATTTCAATGCTGCTATCCGTGCCGACCGCGCGGGTAATCACATTTTTCTGAGGATGGTTGCGTGCCTGCTCCGGCGTTATCTGCCCCTTTTCCAGCAGTTCGGAAACAAGTGAATGGTCAGATGTAATTTTATGGATGGTTCCGCCGCGGATAATGTACGCCCTGGAATCTCCCGCATGGGCAATGACGGCATTTCCCGCAAGCAGGAAGCAGGCCGTAACGGTTGTCCCCATGCCGCGGCAGCGGTCCTCTTCATTGCTTGTTTCATAAACCTTCCGGTTCGCGCTGTTAATCGCCGCGACGAGCAAATCCTTAACCTTGTCCGGTTTCACCTGCGGCGTGAAATTCTGATTAACAAACGTGCTGATTTCCTCAACCGCCATCGCGCTTGCAATTTCCCCGGCATTGTGGCCTCCCATTCCATCCGCGACCAGCGCGTAGACCGTGTCCAGTTCTTCTACATACTCGGAAACGTAGAAATCATCTTCATTAATCGGGCGGCTTTTGCCCAAATCCGTGTAGCTTCCTAAATCCATTTCAATCACCTCTGTCGCTTCGATTTTCTTCCTGTTCTATCGTACTCTTCCTGAGCTGTCCGCACGCAGCGTTGATGTCACTGCCAAGCTCCCGCCGCACCGTGGCGTTCAGCCCATACTTCGTCAGGTACTCCATAAACTGTCTGATTGCTGCGGAATCGCTTTTCTGAAAGGAACGTTCCGCCACATTATTGACCGGAATCAGGTTCACATGGCAGAGCATGCCGCCGAAAAGGCGGATCAGTTCGTCCGCACATTGTTTTGTATCGTTCTTTCCACGTATCATGGTATATTCTATACTGATTCTCCGCGACGTAGCCGCCAGATAATCCTGTAGCGCGGGAATCAGCTTTTTTAAACTGAATTTCCGGTTAACCGGCATAATCTCGCTACGCAGCTCGTCAAACGGCGCATGCAACGAAATAGAAAGCGTCACCGGGAGGCCCTCCCTGGCCAAATCATAAATCCGGTCCACAAGGCCGCAGGTCGAAACGGAGATGTGGCGGTATCCAATATGAAGCCCGTCCGGATGGTTGACATTTTTCAAAAAACGCAGGACGTTTTCGTAATTGTCAAGCGGCTCCCCAATTCCCATCATCACGATGTTGGAAACCGGTTCTCCTGCATCCTCCTGGACGCGCATCACCTGGTCGATGATTTCTCCTGCCGTAAGGTTTCTGACCAGCCCGCCGAGTGTGGAGGCACAGAATCTGCACCCCATCCGGCACCCCACCTGCGAGGATACGCAAACCGTATTACCGTGTTTATAACGCATAAAAACGCTTTCAATCAAATTTCCGTCTGAAAGGCGGAATAAATATTTCATGGTCCCATCGAGTTTAGAGACCAATTTTTTCTCGATTTCAATGGATTCTATAAAACAGCTTTCCTTTAGTTTTTCCCGTAAGGCTTTGGAAATATCCGTCATTTCATCGATGGAGCGGACACCCCGGTATATCCAGCAGAAAATCTGCTTTGCCCGGAATTTTTTTTCGCCGATTTGCCCGATAAAGGACGTAAGCTCCTCAAGGGTCAGGCTCTTCAAATCAAGCTTTTCGTTCATCCCCGTCTCCTTTTCAGCTTGCAGATAAAAAATCCGTCGCAATCGTGCACGTTGGGGTATAGGGTTACAAATCCCTTTTCCAGTTCTTTTGCGGCAGCCG
>CABSKZ010000232.1 GCA_902478395.1 uncultured Eubacteriales bacterium
GTGTGAATCCCTTCAACCAGCCAGGTGTTGAGGCTTATAAAAAGAACATGTTTGCGCTTTTGGGAAAACCGGGTCACGAGGAAGAAAAAGCGGCTCTTGAAAAACGTTTGGGGTTATGATATAATAAATACCACTTTCAACGTGGAAGCTATTGTGCGTATAAAATTTTTCTCGCTGTACTCGGAAATGCACGTGCACTATGAACACCTAGCGAGGTCAAACAATATACGAGGTTAGCTTCATGAGAATGCAATACAAATAGCCTTAAAGTTCGGGCAACAAAATACCCGAATCCTCATTGATTTTCAGAATATTGTGCCGGCTCTGTGCTTAAGCAGCCGGCACAATCGGTTAATGCTGGTTAAGGTGTGTTGTTTTAAAAGACGCAATTAGGGGAATAATCAGCTATTTTATTTGTAGCTACAAATTTTGGAGGGTTAAAATGCAATATCAAAGTACCAGAAACAAGGACGTGCTTGTAACGTCCTCGGTCGCAATAAAAACAGGCCTCGCGGGTGACGGTGGTCTGTTTGTTCCGATTGATATCCCAAAGCTTACCTTGGACGATATCGCACAGCTTGCTCCTTTGACCTACAACGAACGGGCAGAAAAAATTTTGGGATATTTTTTGACGGATTTTACACCGGAGGAAATCGGGCTGTGTGTTGACCGTGCATATAACAAAACAAAATTTGAAACAGTGGAGATTGCGCCGCTGTATAAATTGAATGCCGGGACCTATTTTCTGGAGCTTTGGCATGGGCCGACCTGCGCCTTTAAGGACATGGCGTTGCAGATTTTGCCGCATTTTTTAATTCAATCTATCCGCAAAACAGGGGAGACGAAGGAAGTCGTTATTCTGGTCGCTACCTCAGGAGACACCGGAAAAGCAGCTCTTGAAGGCTTCAAAGACGTTGATGGTACACGGATTATCGTGTTCTATCCAGAAAGCGGCGTCAGCGAGATCCAAAAACTCCAGATGGTGACGCAGGAAGGCAATAACGTCGATGTTGCCGCTGTCATCGGGAACTTTGATGATGCTCAAAACGGCGTGAAAACGATTTTTACGGATAAAGAATATGCTGAATTTTTGGAACGCAACAGCTTCATGTTGTCCAGCGCCAACTCTATCAACTGGGGAAGACTGGTTCCGCAGATTATCTATTATTTTTCTTCTTATGCAAGCCTTTTGAAAAATGATGAGATCAAGGCCGGGGACAAGGTCAACTTCGTTGTGCCAACCGGAAACTTCGGCAATATTCTTGCTGCATATTATGCGCGTGAAATGGGATTGCCGGTTCACAAACTGATTTGTGCTTCGAATGAGAATAATGTATTAACGGATTTTATCAATACAGGTATATATGATAAAAACAGGGAATTCAAAACGACTTCGTCACCGTCTATGGATATTTTAATCTCCAGTAACCTGGAGCGTTTCTTGTTCCATATTACGGGCGGGGATGACGCGCGTATCCGCAACTGGATGAATGATTTGAAAACTACTGGTAAATATGAGGTTCCGGAAATAACAAAAAATAAAATCAAAGATGTATTTTGGGGCGGTTTCTGCGATGACAACGAAACATTTGAGGAAATTAGAAATGTCAATAATGAGTATGGTTATGTGATGGATACCCATACAGCTGTTGCAAAAAATGTTTATGAAAAGTACATTAGAGAAACCGGTGATACGACCAAAACGGTGATTGTGTCAACGGCAAGCCCGTTTAAATTCAGCGACAGTGTGCTTTCAGCAATACTAGGAAGTTCGGTCAGTTCCGAAAAAGATCCGTTTGCGCTGCTGGATGAATTGGCGGAGCGTACTGGGCTGATGATTCCGGCCTCGCTTGGAGAGCTGAAAAATAAAGCCGTTATCTTTACCACAAAATGCGAAAAAGAAGAGATGTATGACGTAGTTAGTCATATGCTGAATCTTGCGTAAGAAGGGAACACATATCATGTCATTGGGCTGGATACAGGTAACAATCTACACGACTTCCGCTGGAATAGAGCCTGTCAGCGGCAGGCTCTATCAACTTGGCATAACGGGCGTGGAGATTGAGGATGAGGCAGAATTCTATACCTTTTTAGAAGAGAACCGTCAAAGCTGGGACTATGTAGACGAGGATCTTGTCAAACAAATGGCAGGGGAGACACGGATAAAAATTTATGTCAGCGACAACGCCGCCGGCCACGATATGCTTCATGCAGTTCAAGAGAGCCTGCGGCAGTTGAAAGAAATGGATGAAAAACAGGAATATGGCAGCTTGAAAACATCTCTTTCCAATATGGATGAAGAGGACTGGGCAAATAACTGGAAGCAATATTTTAAGCCGCTGACTGTTGGCGAAAAGATATTGATCTGTCCCGAATGGGAAACGGTAGAGAAAGATTCTGGACGAGTTGTATTTTCGATTGATCCTGGAATGAGTTTTGGAACTGGCTCTCACCACACGACCCAGCTTTGTATTGAAGAATTGGAACAGTACATAACGCCGGAAACCGGCCTTCTGGATCTTGGCTGCGGGAGTGGGATTTTGTCAATTATTTCTCTGCTGTTGGGAGCGAAGGACGCAACTGCAGTTGATATTGACCCCAATGCTGTTGATATTGCCTACCGTAATGCTGAAAAGAATGGGGTAGACCGCACAAAATACAGGGTTCTTGCCGGAGATATTATTACGGACACAAATCTGCTGGAAACGATTTCAGACAGAAAATATCCGGTTGTTGTTGCCAACATCGTTGCGGATGTCATTATTGCTTTGAAGGATATCGTTCCGATTCTGCTGGATGAAAACGGTATTTTTATTACGTCGGGCATCATAGCGGAGCGCAAGGATGATGTCATTTCTGCCTATGAGAACAGCGCATTTAAAATTCGAAAAATAACCCAAAAGGGAGACTGGGTTGCGATTGTATTTGAAAAATAAACAAGCAGCCATTGATGAAATTTGCTGTAAATGAATGCCCCCTCCGTGATGAAAAGCGGAGGGGGCATTATGATATTACTTAAAACGGAGAACCAAGCTAAATATATTTTTTCATTCTGTCCAACGCGCCTTTTTCCAGCCTCGAAACCTGGGCCTGAGAAATGCCGATTTCGTCTGCAACCTCCATCTGTGTTTTACCAGAGAAAAAGCGAAGGTTGATAATGTGCTTTTCCCGCTCAGTCAGCCGCTTCATTGCTTCCTTCAATGCGATTTCTTCCAGCCACATCTCATCCGTATTTTTATTGTCTTTCACTTGGTCCATTACAAAGATTGTATCCGTTCCGTCATTATAGGCGGGTTCGTAGAGGGAAACCGGGTCTTGGATTGCCTCCAGAGCAAACACGATATCCTCTTTTGAGATGTCTAGTATTTTGGCCAATTCATCGACGGTAGGTTCTTTTGAGTGCTTGCTGATATATTCCTCCTTCGCCTTCAGCGTTTTATATGCGATATCACGCATAGAACGGCTCACACGGATGGAATTGTTGTCCCGCAGATACCTTCGTATTTCTCCGATAATCATTGGAACCGCGTAAGTGGAAAAACGGACGTTATGCGAGGTGTCGAAGTTGTCAATTGCCTTAATCAGACCGATACAGCCGATTTGAAACAAATCGTCCACGTTTTCTCCACGGTTGTTGAACCGTTGGATTACACTGAGAACCAGCCTCAGGTTTCCGCCAATAAACGTTTCCCGCGCCTTCATATCTCCTTGTTTTATTTTTTCAAACAGCGCCATTTTTTCATCATTGCTGAGAACCGGCAGTTTTGAAGTATTTACACCACATATTTCTACTTTATTTGCCACTGAAATCACCCTGCCTTTAACGTACTGATTGTACTATTCAGTATTACCAGAATCAGTAAAATCTATGCGGATGATTCTCCTGTTTTATTCATGAACAAATGTTTCTAAGTTGTTAATTTTCTGAAGACAGACTTTTTATCTACTACCGGTTATGGTATAATATAAACAGAAAGCCTTGCAAAACAAGTCTTTTGGCTTCGCCTTATGCGCTATGCACAGATGGATGTATTGACGGCTTTTAAAAAATGCCCTTGCAAGCATTTTGGTTTCATGATAGAATAAAATAATAGGTAAGGTTATGCTGGACTTCCGCGATTAATAAAACCAATTTTTGAAGCGTATAATTTATACGTGAACAAATACTTTTGATAAAACAAGGAACGAGATGTTCGTATTACAATGAATACCTTAAATGAGTAAAGTGAGATGATAGCGATGTTATGTATCAGATGTAAGAAAAATCCAGCCATGGTTTTCATCAATAAAGTCGACCCAATTACACACAAATCCACCAATGAAGGGTATTGTCTGCATTGTGCCAAAGACCTGGGCCTTGCACCTGTAGATGATATTTTGAAAAATATGGGGATTACGGTAGAACAATATGATGAAATCAGCGACGGAATGAACCAGCTAATGAACTCTATGAGTGAATACAATCCTGAGGAATATGAAGACAGCGAGGATATGGACAACAGCCCTCTGGCAATGATGAGCGATTTCCAACATATGCTCGGAAATATGCTGGAGGGAGGACAGGAAAAAAACGGTTATGCGGAAGGGAAGGGCGGTACGAAAACTGCTACCAAGCCCAAGAAAAAAGAGAAAAAGCGCATTCTGGACAGTTTTGGCACAAACCTTACCAAAAAAGCAAACGAACGTTTAATTGACCGGATTATTGGAAGAGATCAGGAAATTGGAAGGGTCATACAAATTTTAAATAGACGTTCAAAGAATAATCCGGTTTTGTTGGGAGAACCCGGCGTCGGAAAAACAGCGATAGCAGAAGGCCTTGCTGTGAGAATTGCAGAAAAACGCGTACCCGCCAAGCTGTTTAACAAAGAAGTGTATTTACTCGATTTCACCGCCATCGTTGCGGGAACACAGTTCCGGGGCCAGTTTGAAGCGCGGCTGAAAAAGATTCTGGAAGAAGCAAAGGAACTGGGAAATATTATTTTGGTAATTGACGAACTGCACAATATTGTGGGCGCAGGCGACGCGGAAGGCGCAATG
>CABSKZ010000233.1 GCA_902478395.1 uncultured Eubacteriales bacterium
AACT
Source organism: uncultured Eubacteriales bacterium (assembly GCA_902478395.1). Classification (GTDB taxonomy): domain Bacteria; phylum Bacillota; class Clostridia; order UBA1381; family UBA9506; genus CABSKZ01. The sequence goes on from CABSKZ010000233.1 coordinate 5, forward strand.
GGAAGAAAAAATCGAGCAGGCGGAACGCGGCTATGCAGACCGCTTCATCGTAAAGCAAAAAAAGGCGGCTCCAATGGCATTTTCCGTACCTTTTCAATCAAATTATTATCATTCATTACAGAAGGCCGCGGCCAAAGCAAAACAAAGAAAAGTACATACCAGGAACATTCTCCAGGAGAGTGGTCCGGCAACAAACGTTGAAGCGAAACTTTTGGCAGAAGATTCTGACAGACAAATCAACATCATGAACTGGAAAAACGAATACCAGATTATAACACTAGATGAAAAGGTCGAGCCAAAATTTTTTATAGATATGCTGAGTGTTGAAATGCACGGAAAATTCGATTATATTCAGCCAGATTATGAAATAGAATTGATGGCGTCAGAACCTAATAATGGTTTTGGCGACTATACAGAGGAAGCCGGCCAATACCATGAGGCTTATACAGATGCTTTGCATACATCCGGCACGGAGGTCACAGTTGCGGTTATTGATACGGGCATCGACGTTACGCATCCGGACATTTCCGGGCATGTTGTGCCGGGATATGACTTCAAAAATAACTCAGACAGCGTATACAGCGAGGCGTTGGGGATGGAGCAATTGCATGGAACCCATGTAGCGGGAATTATTGCGCGGTCTGCACCGGGAGCTTCAGTCATGCCGCTGAAGTGCTTTGAAAATGGAAAGGCTTACACAAGTGATATTATTGAAGCAATAGAATATGCAAAAAATAATGGTGCTTCTATAGTAAATTGCAGTTGGGGAAGCAGCGATAAAAACCGTGCGCTGAAAGAGGCGATGGAGGCCTCCGGCATGTTATTTGTGTGCGCAGCCGGCAATAGCAGACAAAATCTTGAACTGCAGCCAGTATACCCGGCGTCCTTCAGCCTTTCCAACACTATAAGTGTCACAGCATTGAATGCGGATTCCGGCCTGTGTTACTTTTCAAACTATGGGGCGCAAAGCGTAGACGTTGCAGCGCTTGGCCGCAATGTAACCAGCGCTAGACCAGGCGGTGGTACGATTGAGATGAGCGGAACATCCATGTCCGCCGCATATGTTACAGCCGCGGCAGCACAAGCCAAAATGCTCGGGGAGACAAACTTAAAAAATCGTATAATTTCTTCAGCAGATAGGCTTACCAATTTACAGTACAAGGTAAAAGATGCGAGAAGTTTAAATGTAGAAAGACTCGTATCTGGTGCAACTAACGATGAAATTACAACACTTTCACCCGCCGAAGATTTTGACGTATTTGCCGAGAGAACAACAGATGAAAATTGGGCACTGTTTTCAAGCCTTGAAACACAACAAATCGCCTCAGGAAGTCAGCATACGCTGGTTTTAAAATCTGATGGAAGTGTATGGGCGTTCGGCAATAACAGCAATGGCCAGTTAGGACTGGGCCATTCAAAACTGGTCGAAAGTCCCGTTCAAATTCCGGGTTTAAGTCAAATAAAGTGGATTGCCGCTGGGGGAAAGCATAGCCTGGCTGTCGAACAATCGGGAAGAGTATATTCATGGGGAAATAATTCTTCCGGTCAATTAGGAAACGGCACAACCAGCTCAAAATCTGTGCCCGCCTTAATACCGGGGCTTCAAAATGCGGAATATGTTGCCGCCGGAGGCTCGCACAGTATGGTCGTTCATACCGGCGGAAGCCTAAGTGCATGGGGTGATAATACATATGGCCAGCTGGGCGATAATAGCACCCAAAGACGCCTGACTCCGGCAGCGGTTTCAATCAGCACAGAAAACGCGGCTGAATTTGTATCTGTGTCGGCGGGAGACGCACATACGGTCGGTCTGACAGCAGACGGAACGGTATATGCCTGGGGAAAAAATCAAAAGGGGCAGTTAGGAATAGGCAGCATAGCAGACAAACTCACCCCTGTTCAGGTACAGGAAGCTGAAGGCGCAGTAAAAATATCGGCAGGGGGAGAATACACATTAGCGCTGTTTTCAGATGGCTCTGTTTACGCATGGGGAGATAATACATATGGACAATTAGGGAAAGACAATGTTTCATACAGCGGTATTCCCGCCAAAATAACAGGCCTGCCTAAAATCGCTGCAATATCGGCAGGCAGCGGCCATATTTTAGCATTGTCAGATGATAACCGGGTATGGTCGTGGGGAAAAAACAGCAATGGCCAGTTAGGAAACGGGTCGAAAAACGGTCAGACCATACCACGGGTACTCTATAATTTAAATCATATTTCTTATGTTTCCGCCGGAGGTGCGCATAGCATTCTTTGCGATACATCAGGAAACCTATGGGGGTTCGGAGAAAACCAGTACGGACAAACCGGCCGTCCGGTCTCGTTTTGGAAAACAGAGCCATATCAGTTTCAGGGAATCTATAATGTGATTGATATTGATGGAAATATGCTATTGAAATCAGACGGAACGGTTTGGATGATTGGCTCTTCATTTTTGGGTAATATGGGCTCGCAGCCGGAAAAAGTTGAAGGGCTGCCGTTTATCACAAAAATAGCAAGCAGCCTTGACCATTATCTTGCGCTGGATGTAAATGGGAATATATGGGGATGGGGGTATAATGGTGTGGGGCAGCTTGGAAACGGAACAACAGATTTCAGCTGTGAAGAACCCGTCCGCATTTCCACCTTACCACCTGTTACAGACATTGCAGCGGGCGGAATGTGCAGCATGGCAATAGCAAACAACAAGGTTTTTGCCTGGGGCGACAATACATACGGACAAATAGGAAACGGCTCGTATGATATGTATTATTCTGCCGAGCCTTGTGAAATAGCAGCGCCATATATGGATTATGAAGCCTGGCGGATTGAGTCCGGCGGCACATGTAATTACATGGGGAATCCGGTAGGAGACGTATACGGGTGGGGCAGCAATATGAACCAAATGCTTTTCAGCGTCCAGCCGGAGGATTATCAAACAAATGTGCCAGAGCAGCTGCCGGTATCGTTTTTAAATTCAATTTTTTCAAACGGACAAATTACATATGGAATTTCAGAAATGGGAAATGGGTCATTCGCCTGGGGAGATAACACCTATGGGGCGCTTGATGCCAGCATTGACAATGTCGTAGACATAGCGCTTAACGGAAATCAAACTGCTGTCTTGGTAAAAGATGATGGCACAGTATGGCAATGCGGTGCGAAATATACTCCTTCCGGTATTCCAGCAGACAATTCATCCTGCGAGCAAATCGAATCCATTTCTGATGCAAAAAAAGTTGAGGCCTATTACACGAATTTTATCATTGTAAAGAAAGACGGAACCGTATGGGGAATGGGTGACAACTCGGATAACTGGATGCGCGATGAGTCCTTTGACGATTTGCTAACGCCGTACTGCCTGACGCCTAATGTAAACACACCAGAGCCAGGTGAACGATTCCGTATAAATCCGCATGAGATAGAGGGCCTATCAGGAGTATCCGCAGTTTCAGCCGGCTACTATCATTCAGCCGCTTTAATGGAAAACGGCGAAGTAGTCATGTGGGGCAAAAATGACAAAGGCCAGCTCGGAACGGGCGGGACGGCCAATAGCTTGTTTCCTGTAGAACTGACGGGCTTAACAAACATTACGCAGATTGCGGCGGGAAAAAATCACACCGTCGCCCTCAAAGAGGATGGAACCGTTTGGACCTGGGGCGATAATACCTATGGACAACTGGGAGTCGGCCTCAACGAAACCCGGTATAGCCCCGTCCAAGTCCCAGGTCTTTCAGACGTTATCGCAATTGCCGCTGGGGCAGACCATACAGCGGCAATGAAATCGGATAAAACACTATGGACCTGGGGCAGAAACGACCATGGCCAGCTCGGTATCGGAAATACGGTGAATAAAAATGTGCCGGTTCAGGTTTCAGCCCTTTCAAATGTTATCAGTGTATCGGCGGGAGAAAGCCATACGGCCGCGGTAACCGGCAGCGGAACGCAATACCAAACCTATTCCTGGGGCTATTTCTACGATGGTGCATCTATAAATGGAAATACGCCTGTCGCAGTGAGTAATACAAACGAAACCACGCAGGTATTTTCAGGGAAAAATCATGTGATAGGCTATGATTATTTCTACCCGGTTGCCTGGGGCAGAAACGATTTTGGGCAGTTGGGAGATGGGACGACAACGAATTCGCCCGCCGGCGTCAGTATTAATTTCCCCGACTATGCCACATGGGTCGCCGCCGGGGGCAACTGCTCCGCGCTTTTTAACGGATTATATGCTGCTGGGTTACATGCCTGGGGATATGGCGGCGATTATCAAATCAGCACGGATGGTCAGTATAAATTGAGTCCGGAACCATACGAGACACAGGAATACTTCGATATTGCGGCGTTCGGAGAGCGGCATACGCTGGCGCTAAACGATGGAAAGGTCTACTCCTGGGGGGATAATACATACGGCCAGTTAGGAACGGGAAATTATGACGCGCAGTCACCAATTCCTGATGATGCGCCATTCCTGTATGATTCCAATAACCGTCTCATACAGGTCACAAAGCCGAACGGAACAAAAATACGGTATGATTATGACAAAAACGGGAATTTAGTGTCAAAAACAATTGTGCAATGACGAGTAAAATAAATTGACAAAGGAGGAAGAAAATGTTATATTTAAAGCATAGATATCTTTCCGTTATTTTGATTGTCGCATTATTTTTGGGGCTTTCCGGAGCGGTTTGTGCAGCGCCGGAGGAACTGGCACCAGCAGTTTTGGAAGAAGTTAATCCGGAGAACGCCGCCGCGGACGAGGCTGAGACCAGCATCGCGCAGCCGACTGCCGTGCCTGAACAAGAGCAGGGCGAATCTGTACAGGAAGGAACCGTACAGGAAGATGCACAGTCAGAGGAAACACAGGTCAATGGTCCGACAGGCGAACCATTGGAACAGCTGCAAATGGAAAATGAATTTCAACTGCCGTCTACACTGGCGGAAAAGCTGAATCGGAGCGACGGCAGCCGGGTATATGCCATTTTGCA
>CABSKZ010000234.1 GCA_902478395.1 uncultured Eubacteriales bacterium
CTTATATCTGTTCAAACTGAATCAAATCATACTAAAACAAACGCTGCCACTCAGGCCGGCTCCGGCCCGTCTTTTATTTACGGAACATCTGTTTACGGCTCATTTGCAATCTCAAATCGGGTATAATCTCCCATGTCCTCCAGCTGAATCGTCCACTGCTCATTCCCATAAGTGACAGCGAAGCGATCCTCACAGAGCTTGCGAATGACCGGCACGCTCCAGCTCCGGCCGTTTGCAATGGCTGCCATCGTTCTCATGGGCAGGGCGGCCGTATGCCGAAAGACCGTAGCCTCTAGCTTGCCGTCAAAATTCTCTAAGCCGTCGTCATTTGTTACGCTTAAACCAGTCTCAGAAACAGAAACCACAAACGCCGCACTTTGTCTGCCTGCAATGCGTACGCCATGCCCCTCCGGTAGGATATCGACCGCCGTTTGTGCGCCCGCATGAAAAAATCTTTTTATAGTATGCGTTCCGCCGCCTTTTACCAAATCGCATATCAAAAACAAATCGGGCTTTAGGTATAATACGGCACGCCTCCATTGCAACGGTTCTTCGCCGTCCTTCGCCGGATACACTGCGCTACCTTCCACAAAATCATAAGCGTCGGAAAAATATTTCGCGCTTATTTTCGGAGGTATCTTGCTGAGCCAAACCTCCTGCCCTGCTCCATCGTCTATCATTAAAATATTATGGCCTATCAGCCCTACAACATATTTTAATCGGAACATGTGCCTGTATCCCAAATGTCCGCTTTCTGTTATCAGACGTTCGCCGTCGAAAACCGCCTCGATATTTAAATAATCAAAATGGTTATGCCCCAAAGTGACGGGATTCACGTCAAAAAATATACTATTTCCGCGTCCGAGCCTTCCCCAATCATCCCTCAGTATGATGTATTGGCAGTTTGCAAGACAGGTTTGCGTATGCTCAGGTTTTTTACTCTCCAAGGCTGCAAAGCCGTCAAACAGCTCCTTTGACACCAGCCATACGAATTCTGTCGGCAATCTTTTGCATCCGGATACATATTTTAAATCGCCGCGCCGAAACAACGCCGCGCCGAGAGCAAGCCCCTTCCGCTGGTCGGATGGGCTTGTATCCCCCGCCATCGGCATATACCCATCCTGCATTGTCATCTCCATAAACCAAACAAACATACGCTCTATACTGCTTCTCAATGCGCCGTCCATTTGAAATCCGTTTAGCTCGGACAGAGCCATAAATGAAAACAAATGCCCCCGTACAGCTCCGAAATAGCCGGGAGTGGGTTCATGATACGTGCCGTCCGGCTGTGTGAGCAACTCGCTCGAATGCTGCGAAAAGCGCAACTCTGCAACGTCGTACCAAGCCGCCGATTCCTTAAACTCAGGGAACATAACGCCCGCATGGGCCAGCCCTTCACACTCCTGCGTCTGCCAGTTGCTGCCGAACAAGTTTCCCTGCTGCGGGTACAAAATGCGTCCGTGCTGTAAAATAAGATATAAAAAATCAATATATTCTGTGTCGTTCCAACCTGAATACGTTCTGAAATATGCAAATAGAGCCACAAGATTTTTTAATCTAAATCCAATATCAAGAGAGTTGTTCCACGGAAAACCGTCTTCACCCTGTCCTCTGACTAACGCCTGCCTGATGGTAAGCGGATTTGCTGTAATCCAGCTTCTCACAAGCTTTAAGAAAAATTCCGCATACTTTTCATCATCGGTAAGCCAGTATGCCTGCCCAATCGGTATCAGCCATTCAAAGCGGTTCATCAAACCGCCGTATGTTGAGCTTGCGCCGTATTGCGCAAAATCCCATATTGCCAAGTCGTCAAAATCCACCGGCACTCCAAACATTTCGGGCTTATGCCCCATTACCCTGTCTGCCTCGCCAACAATCTTTTCTATGTACGAAGAGTCTTTTTGCACAATTTCCAATTGCTTTTCTTTCTGCAGCGCATCATAAAAATAATATGGCCTTGTTCGGGTTTTAAAGTGCTTTACCAGCAGCCTTGCCGCGGCATATTCATCACCGCTGTCCATCGCCTTTTTAATTTTCTCCATGCCACCAATACAAAAATCCAATGCAGCATATAATTCTTTGAACTTTGCAATATCCATGAATCCCCCTGCTTTCTGACGGATTTCGGCATTGGCTTTGCGATAATCCGAGCCAATCTATATCTTTACTCCGACCGGTGCTTTTTCATCATGGAAGCCAATCCAGGATAAAAAACAATATTGCTTTTCAATATTGCTCTCCCGCTAATTATCTTTAAATTTATTATAGCGAAAAAAATTTAGAATAGAAATAATATATTAAGACAAATTTGTTCGAATTCACGACTTTTTATAACAAGATTTTAAAAAGTTTTTGTTTCCGCAATGTACCCGCGCGAACGTAAGTAGAGCCCGTTCCCATTCTCTGGGCAACGAGCTCCAAAAGTTTATCAGTCCTTTACGTTTCTGCGCTGGAAATTCTTCGGCGTAAGCGATGTGTATTTTTTAAACACATCGCAAAAATACTGGCTGTTATGCCCAAAACCCACTTTTTGAGCAACATCATACACTTTTATATTCGGATCTGAAGACAGCAAACTCTTCGCCATCTCTACGCGCTCTTTTATGACATATTTCGAAAAAGGCATTCCCACTTCTTTGCGGAACAACCGTCCCAGATAATCCATGCTCATAAACAGCTTATCCGATGCAAGCCATTTTAACGATAAGCCCTCATTGCTTATATTTTCTTCAATGATAGAAAGCGCGGAGCTTACAAGCTTGCTGTAATGCACCTTGGGTCTGCCTGCAAGTTCGTCCAATATCTGCCGCAGCTCATTTTCTTCAACCGGCTTTAACAGGTAGTACTTGACCCCAAGCCGCATTGCTGTCTGAGCATACTCAAACTCACTGTAGCCGGACATGATAATAAACAACGGATTATGAGGAATTTGCTGAATTTTTTTAATTAAATCTAATCCGTTGATTCCCGGCATTCTGATGTCTGTCAGAATGAGGTCATATCTGTTTTCCAGCACCTTATCATACACTTCGAGTCCGTCCGCCGCCGTATGAACGCACGAAAAACCATACTCGCTCCAATCAATGATATTTACAAAATAATCTCTGCTTAATTTTTCATCGTCAACAATCAAAACCTTCTTCACCGGCATCCCCATTCTTTGCTATATAAGCTTTTGCAATGCTTACCTCCACGCACGCTCCCCCCTGAGGAAGATTATACATTTTGAGACCGTATTCGTCGCCAAAGTAGTGCTTTAATCTTTCATTTACGTTGTAAAGACCAATGCTGTTATGCTTACCGGCAAATGTACCGTCCAATATGCTTTTTACGCGAGAGGCAGATATTCCGTATCCGTTATCCAGCACCATAATTTTAGCGGTCTCGCCCGCAAATTCCGCTTTGAGCTCTATCATGCATTGAGCAGGAACCTTTTCCAAAACGTGACATATACAGTTTTCCACGAGAGGCTGCAAGGTCATTTTAGGGATCAAATACTCTTCCGCCTCATACACGCTGTCATCCACCGTAAAGCTTAAACGCTCACCAAAGCGTATCAGCTGTATATCAACATAGTCATGCAAAATTTCTATTTCCTCGCCGACTGTATGCAGCATATATTTGTTGTCTAAAGACATTCTCAGCAAATTGCTCAGCTTTTTGATTACATCCGGTATTTTTTCTGTTAATCCCATTTTTGCCATAACGCTTACGCTTTGCAGGGTATTATAAAAGAAATGGGGACTTATCTGCATTTGCAGCATTTTATATTCCGTTTCTTTTATTTTCAATTGCTTTACATAATTCTCCCGAATCATTTTTTGCATTTGATTGACAAGTTTGTCCAAATCCTCATACATCACAAATATCTCGTCGTTTGATTTGTTTTCCTCAGTTGCTCCTCCTAAAAATTTGTCCGCTGAACAATGCAGCTTTTGCGCAAGCATTTCGAGGGAAAGCGTTGTTCTTTTGATAAGCAAAACATATATAATGCTCACGCTGATTACCGTGAGAACCAAAATCAAATAAAATATAATGTTGGCTCTGTTCAGCCCTTTAAAAATCATATTGTATTCTTCCAATATAATATATTCCCATCCTATTGTGGCGTTCTGCCTTACAAGCATCATATATCGGTTACCGTCATATTCCGTAAAGCTATATTCCTTGCTTTGTGCAGAAAGAAGCTTTTCTATATTAACCTTCTCCATCTCACGATCGCAGTAAACAGGGTATCCCTGAGCCGCTATAATCAATTTAAACTTACTGTTTTCAGAGACGTTCACCGTAAAATACAGCAGAGATGACATATCAACCTCTATGAAATAAACTCCCTCCTGTTTCACGCTGCAGCAAATATACACAGTGTTAGGACTTGTTTTAAAATACAGCATTCTCGTGCCGCCGCTGTTTTTCCTGGCCTCGCGCATCAAATCCTCAGGACTCACCTCCGGCGGGAGATCAAATTCACCCGTTCTGACCTGCGTAACTGCGCCGCTGTCTATTAAAAGGCTGCCGACAATATTGGAGGTTGCCGAGGTATACGTATTAATTACGCTCTTTAATCGGTTAATAATTTTTATTTGTGAATATCCCTCCTCGCTCCCTGCCAAATCCTTCATGCTCTCCTGCACATACGCATCAGACGCGACTCTTGCCGCTATCTCGCGTTTGAATGCAATGTCCTGATCCACCCGGTCTGATATGAGCGATAGGGTATGCTCCACGTTTCCAAATACCATGTTGTTATACAAATAAGAAAAAACCTGTATAATTACAAAATACGCAAGGACCACAATTACCATCACAATTACTTGAATCACAGTCAGTTTATTTTTCAGCTTCATTTGTTTAAACAAAAATTTACACCACCAATCAAAATTTGTTCCATAAAATGAAACAAAAGCCGCAAATCCGCCGCTCGCTCTGCTACCACAGCCTACCGA
>CABSKZ010000235.1 GCA_902478395.1 uncultured Eubacteriales bacterium
GTCAATGGGAATATGCCGTGGGTCGACCATTTTGAGAATGAGGAGGAAATTCAAAGGATTGTCGACAAAGGTGTGCCGGACAGCAGTTTTTTGTGGCAAAGAACCCTGGATACACAGGAGTATTATAATGAAGTGCTGTCAAAATATCCTCTTTGCCGGAAACATGTACACATTTTCCATCCAGATTTGCAGGGGCCGTTCGATATCAGCCATCTTCTTTGGGGCAGCGATATCTATATGGCGATATATGACAACCCTCAGCTTGTGAAGGAGCTGATGGAGGTCGTGACCCAAACCTATATAAAGTGTATGAAACAGATTAAGAAGACCACTACCGACGATGTGGACGGCGGCGCATTTGCATACCACTGGGGGATGCTGTATTCCGGTGGATATGTGCTTCGTGACGATTCAGCGGTCAATCTTTCAAAAGATGATTTCAATGAATTTGTGAGACCTTACGATGAAAAGATTTTTAAGGAGCTGGGGGGAGGCAGCATTCATTTTTGCGGCCGGGCGGACCAGTGGATATTTGATATGATTCAAATGGAGGGCTGTAAGGGCATTAATATCAATTGGATGCCAAATAAAGTATTCGGTGTGGAATTTGCACAGTTCCTTCAGCCGGAGTTTGCCAAAAGGAAGATGCCGCTCAATACCTACCAGCTGCAGCCTTACCAATTCGATGAGTTTATGGACGCGAAAGTGTTCAATACGGGCATCTCACTGTTCGCTTTCGCGGGCTCCAAGGAGCAGGCGCAATCGTTTGTGGAGCGCGCAAAGTCAGATAGTGTATGTTTGTAAGATTTTGTTCGGTGGCTGTTGCGGGCGCCTGTTTTTGATTGGTGTAGAAATTGTATAAGAATCCGCCTTTTTGTTCGTTGTTTTTTCAAAAAACGGGTGATATAATTGCGGTAGTCAAATCTATCATACATATTTATCCGGGAAGTAGCGATAAAAAATTAATTATCATGTAACAAAACAAAGGAGGATTTTTTATGCAAAAAGTAAGAAAAAAAGTATCTCTTTTGCTGGCGGCGTTGTTTGTGCTGACAGCGGTCGGCATTCCGCAGGTGTTTGCGGCGGATTTGCAGGCAGCGCTCGACGCGATTGAGCTGACGTTCGCCGCAGGGGATTCGGCAGAGAGTGTAACAAAAGATTTTACACTTCCGGCTGAAGTTGAAGGAACACCTATTACGTGGAGTTCTGACCAAATGAGAGCGATAGCTCCTATAGGTACAGATGCTATTATAGGTCGGGCTCCTGCCACTGTAAATGTAGCCTTAACAGCTACTGCCGGAAATGCAACCAGAGTATTCAAATTAACCGTACCGGAGTACAGACCTGAAGACAGAACTAAAATATACAATGAAGATTTTTCTGATGAAAGCGCTTATAAATTAACCCAATTACCTGCGACCAGCACAGACGCAGTTCCGGATATTAGTGAAAGTCATCAATTTGTCGTTGCGGGTCCGAACATGACCGCAGGTGTAGTTGAAGATGGAACAAATAAAGTAATGCAGGTTACCTCAGCCGGAACAACAGCTGATGAACGATATTTGTTCGGTTATTTTCCGAATACTAACGTGACGGGTACAACAGTAGTAAAGTATAAATATAAGTTAAATGGAGCATTACCTACAAGTGAACTAAATTTTTGGTTATTATCACAAACGGCTACTGCACCAAATTCTAAACCTGGTGGGGGCGACGGTGGACAGATATACCGTGCTTCGACTAATGGTAAGATTTTTTCTACACAGTCTTCGGTTAATCCTGTAGTAAAAATTAATATACCGGATGAAAAAAAGAACGACTGGCATGAAGTTACCATTGCTATCAATTATGATGCACAAAGATATGACTTTTATTTGGACGGTAAACTAGAAGCGCAAAAGATGGCGCCACACATGAATATCACCGATCATCCAATTAATAAAATAATTTTTGGACAATCAAGAACTTTATTTGATTTATATGTTGATGATTTCGAAGTATTTAATATTGATACCAGTGATGTTACCGATACAAGTGTTTTAGAAACATCTTCGTCTACTCCGTTAGATAAGAATGTCATATTGCCGACGGGTTGGACGTGGCTTAGTTCTAATCCCTCGATATTGGAAAATGATGGAACTTTGCATATCCCCCAAGATGAACTTATACACACAGTAACTTTATATGGAATTCGGAAAGACTCCGAAGGACAACAATACGTTGTTGAATATCCTTTTACAGTTTATGGTACTATTGTTCTTGATTTTATAGAGAATTTTGAAATTAGTGATTGCTTTGCTGAGGGGGATGATTATAGCCGTGTTACACAGGATATAGGAACGATTACCCCTCTGCCAACAGAGTATAAAGGTTTTCCATTAAAATGGACATCCAGTAATCCATCAGTAGCCTATATTAATAATGGAAGAGTATATATATCCGTTAACTCTATATTTGCAAAATCAGTAAAATTAACCGCCCAGTTCGGTAACGGAGGTTCAAAATCTTTTGATATAAAAGTTAGATTTAAAGCTTCTGATTATTTATATTATGAGGATTTCCAAGATGCTACGAAATATGATGTTTTAGATTCTTCTGACACGACGAGTTTGAAAGACTCATTAGCTGCTGGAAAAACGGTATGGAGAAAAAATGATGATTTGTCTAAAGCAGATGTTGTATCAGATGAGAGTATCAAAAATAATAAATATTATGTAATTGAAGGCAGTGGAACAGGGCAAAATTACGGATTTGGATATATCCCTAATAACTTATATGATCCTGCTACAATAGGGAAAAAAGTTGCAATTCGCTTTACATTAGGATTTATGAAAGGTACACTCGATAAAGCAAATGCATTTAACTATCAGATACAAAACGCTGGACATGATACAAATACAAACAATTATAAATTGTTTAAAATCGCTTGTTCACCCAGTCAGGTATTACAACAGGATGGTACATCGGGAAATGGTCCAAGTTATAGTATGACTAAGTGGGTTCCTCATGAACTTACGTGGGTTGTTGATCATGCTAATAATACATATGTACTGTATGTAGATGGAAAAGTAGTGACTACTCCGCGTTTGTTAAGTGCAAACGCATGTCCGACCAGATTCATGTTAGGTGGAAATTCTTCCATAAATGCAAGTGCAGATGATTTTGAGATTTTCACTTTGCCAGATGATTTTGCAGATCCAACGGCTGCTGTTAGTGAAGCGATTTCATCATTACAAAATACTCCAATAATTGATTCTGTTATTTTGCCTTCAAACGTGTTAGTAGGCGATGACGCAGCCAATATTGAATGGTTTTCGGATAATAAGTATCTGAACGATGATGGAGAGGTTGTGATTGTGCCAGAGACAAATACGTCTGTTAAAATGACGGCGGTAATAACGTTGAATGGGGTTAAAACAATAAAGTCATATGATTTTATTGTTGCTGGGCGGGCTCCCATATTTTATAAAGATTCTTCTGTGATAAATAGTATATTAAGTGATGGGACATATACAGCCAAATGTACTACTGACAAAAATGCAGTTATGTATGTTGCTCTGTATGAAAAAGTTGGTTCTGACCTCCGTTATGTACAGTCTGCAATTACAGAAGCGGGAACTGGTGAGTTGACCAAAGATATTACGATTGCAAACGGCGCAGGAAAAACGTATGTTTTGAAAGCGTTTGTATGGACTGCAGATACAATGCAGCCGGTTTGCACCTATTCAACGATAGAAGGAACAATTCCGGAAGCATAAATAAGTTTTAAAATCCCACGTACACAAATACAAAATACCCACCAGTTTTCACTGGTGGGTATTTTTCATGTATCTAGTTAATAAAAACGGTACTGGCTGTTATTAGACCATATATAATATTATAATTCCGTATACATATTATATAACCCATAATAAATTCCGTGTTTTTCCATCAGTTCTTGATGCGTCCCCTGTTCGGCGATGCCGTCCTCCGTGAGGACCAGTATTTTGGCTGCATTGCGAATCGTGGTCAGCCTGTGGGCGATAGTAAATGTTGTGCGGCCCTTCGCCAGCTTCTCTAACGATTCCTGGACCAGCCGCTCACTTTCGTTATCCAGGGCGGAAGTGGCTTCATCCAGAATCAGAACCGGGGGATTCTTCAAAAACACACGTGCAATGCTGATTCTCTGCTTCTGCCCGCCGGAGAGCCGCACGCCCCGTTCCCCTACGTATGTATCATATCCGTTAACCAACTGCATAATGAACTCGTGTGCCCCAGCCTGTTTTGCCGCGGTTATCACGTCCTCTCTGTCCGCGTCCGGCCTGCCGTAAACAATGTTTTCATAGACCGTTCCGGAGAACAGATACACCTCCTGCTGTACAACGCCGATTTGGGAACGCAGAGAGTGGAGCGTGAGGGTTTTAATATCCTTTCCATCAATCAATATCCTGCCGCCGGTCACATCATAGAATCGGGGAATCAGGCTGCAAAGCGTTGTTTTCCCCCCGCCAGACGGCCCGACCAGCGCTATATTTTCCCCGGGCCGGACATGCAGGCTAATGTTGGACAGAACTTCGGTGTTTTCAGAGGCATACTGGAAGCTGACGTCCTCGAACTGGATATCCCCTTGCACTTCCTTCAGGTCAACCGCATCGGGGGCGTCTTTAATTTCAACCGGCGCGTCCATAATTTCAATAAACCGTTCAATTCCGGTCATGCCGCGCTGAAACTGCTCCGCGAATTCCACAATCCGCCGGATGGAAGTCAAAAGCGTGGTTACATACAATAGATACGCCATCAGGTCCGCCGGGGTGATTTTCCCATTTATCATAAAAAGCGAACCGGCAACCACGACGGTAATATACATAATTCCGTCGAAAATGCGGGTTGTGCTATGGAATCCAGCCATATAGCGGTACATTTTCTTTTTAATGGATAAAAATCCAGT
>CABSKZ010000236.1 GCA_902478395.1 uncultured Eubacteriales bacterium
CGGAATTCGTCCTATCAGACGTTAGAGGATCTGAAGGGAAAGAAAGTATCGATTGGAAACCAGGGAGGATCAGCGGCTGAGTCTATTTACGCGTGTCTGGAAGTGTTCGGAATGGCGGATAACTACTTTGACTTGCAGTATTTGACTATGAACGAAAGTAAGGATGCAATGGTGACCGGTACCATTGATGGATTTATCACGAATACTTCAGATCCGCATACGGCAATGACCGAGTTGTTCATGACCGGAAATTTCAGATTTTTAGATATGCCCCAAGATAAAGTGGACCTGATTACATCCAGCATTCCCTATATGAAACCCAGTGTAAGGGCAGCCGGGACCTATGAGAAGCAAGATAAAGACGTAATAGGCTGGGGGAGCCCATACGCTCTGGTAGTCCGCGAAGATTTTCCAGAGGAAACCGCATATCAGATTGCAAAGGCTTTGGACGAGCATTACGACGAGTGGATTGGTATTGCCTCAAACGTGGAAGGATCTACGTTAGATGCGGTTATAACGAACGCCTATGCGCCACTGCATCCAGGTGTGGAGCGTTATGCAAAGGAAAAGGGACTTATCAAATAATGGGGTGGCAACAGATGCAAGGAGGACATTTTGATAGAAAAAGTATCAGATCGAGTGGCAGGATTGTTAGCAGCGGCTCTCACTATCTTCCAAATTTATACAGCCCTCTACATGCCTCTGCCAGGAATGGCGCAGAGGGCTGTGCACCTGGGACTGGGACTTGCGATTGTATATCTTTACTATCCCAAGAAACGACCTGAAAAACTGGTGATGAAGAATCTTTCCTATATATTTGGAATTTTCTGTGCACTTCTGGCGTTAACGGCCTGTTTGAATGTGGCGCTGAACTGGGGGGTTATGGCGAAGCCCATGCGTCTGGCAATTCCATGGAAATCCGACAAGATATTTGGCGTATTGCTGGCAATCCTGGTTTTGTTGGGGACGAAAAAGGTTACGGGATGGGCGATGCCACTGATTGCAACGGTATTCCTGTGCTATGCGTATTTTGGGAGCTATATGCCGGGTATGTTTAAGCATGCGGGCGTGAAATTTGGCAATCTGATCAGTATGACGTATATGTGCACAGAAGGTATTTTCAGCAGTATTCTGGGCGTATCTACGGATCAAGTTTTTATATTCTTATTGTTTGGACAGTTGTTGGAAACCCTGGGAGGAAGTGAATTTTTCCTGGAATGGGCGAACTCAGGGTTTGGAAAACTGCGAGGCGGTCCGGCGAAGGTGTCGATTTTTGGAAGCG
The DNA here is from genome assembly GCA_902478395.1 of uncultured Eubacteriales bacterium. Taxonomy (GTDB): domain Bacteria; phylum Bacillota; class Clostridia; order UBA1381; family UBA9506; genus CABSKZ01. The sequence continues at coordinate 1,283 of CABSKZ010000236.1, forward strand.
CTCTGTTTGGATCAATCAGTGGAAGTGCGGTTGCAAATGTAGTTGGCACCGGAACCATTACAATTCCCCTTATGAAAAAAGTGGGTTATGATTCCGCGTATGCCGGAGCGGTCGAATCAGTAGCCTCCACAGGGGGCCTGATCATGCCTCCGGTCATGGGTGCCGCGGCGTTTATTATGGCGGATATTGTAGGGATAACCTACTGGCAGGTGTGTCTTGCAGCATTGATTCCGGCAATTCTCTATTATCTGGCGTTGTTTGTTACGGTCGATCTGCGGGCCAGGGCGTTGAATTTGAGGGGAATACCCAAGGATCAGCTGCCTGATGGCAAAAAGCTGTTAAAGGAATACGGCTATATCTACCTTCCCCCATTACTTGTCCTGATTTTTGTTCTGGGCGTTTTGCAATATCCTGCGTACAGGGCGTGTATTTATTGCTGCATTTTACTGCTGGCTCTGGCTTGTACAAAGAAAAAACTGCGGGGTGTTTTGAAGAAGGAATGGTACCATATTCTGGTTAAAACAGCCAAAAGTTCCATGACGGTTATTATGGCCTGCGCCTGTGCCGGATTAATTTTGATGTCACTCCAGACCTCAGGGCTGATTTTGAAGTTGTCCAATATTCTGATTGCAATGGCGGATGGCAGATTGTGGCTGTTAATGATATTGGTTATGATTGGGTCTTTGATTATGGGAATGGGATTACCCGCTTCAGCCTGTTATATTATCCTGGCGATTTTGGCGGCACCGTCATTGGTTGCACTGGGAGTTCCCACAATCGGCGCTCATCTGTTTGTGCTCTATTTTGGAGCCATGTCCGCGATCACTCCGCCAGTTGCAATGGCAGCGTTTGCAGCGGCTCCGATTGCAGAGGAGGGGGCAGGCAAAATTGGCATGACAGCATTTAAGATGGCGCTGCCTGCATTTTTGATTGCATTCTGTTTCGGATTCCAACCGGAACTGCTTATGATCGGCAGTTGGTATAGCATTGTGTTTGTGTTTGTGAACTGCGTGTTAGGGGTAGCGGGCATGTCCATCGGAATTCAGGGATATATCAATCACAAGGTGAATATACCGGAGCGTATTTTATGGGTGGTTGGCGGAATCCTTTTGATCTTACCGCAGATAGCGCTGACAATAGCAGGTTACGTGCTGGTGGTTATCCTTTATATCAGTGCAAGGAAAAGGGTAGTTACAATATAAAACGAAAAGGAGAAGAGTATGAGAAAAAGTAAAGTTTTTACAGGTGTATTGATTGCAGCGACCATGATCATGGTAGCGGGATGTGCAGGAACAAGCGGAACCCCAAAAGAAGAATCGAAAGCTGCTGAGGTTCAAACTTCCGGAAAGGAAGAAACAGAAAAAACAGAGGGGACCGAAGCTGAAAGCAAGTCTGAGGGCGCTTTTGAGGGAAACGATCTGATTCCAGTCGTGGATGGAGTCGCGGAGATCACCTGTGGGGCAACAACGACAGGTGGATGGACCTACATGTATACGTCCTCCGCTGCTCAGGTTGTCAGTTCCAATAATGATAATATCAACATTACTCCGGCAATTACAACAGGTGGAGGTGAGAATCTGATCAGCGTGGCAACCGGTGAGATGCCGATGGGCGTTGCCTCGGCTGCGTATATTTACAATTATTATAATGGCAATGAGAGCGAAGGAATTGCACCAAATCCCCAGCTGCGTACACTTTATGGATCACCAAACAGTTTTCTCAGCGTAATCGTCAGAGCGGATTCCAGCTACCAGACGATTGAGGATCTGCAGGGTGCAAGGGTGTCGATTTGTAACAAAGGGAATTCCGGACAGCTGCTGATTTCTGAGCTGTTAACAGTGATGGGAAGAGAAGATTACTATGATCTGCAATATCTCACGCCGTCAGAGAGTTATGAGGCGCTTAATACCTCTACGATCGACTCACTGTGGATCTGCGCCTGCGACCCTCATTCGTCCGTGACTGAGATTTTTAATATGCCGGGCGGCGCCCGTTTTATTGAATTCAGTGATGAGCAGAAGAAACTGTTCCTGGAATCCTGTAGCTATTTGAGTGATGTTACCAGACCGGCAGGTACATATAAAGGTCAGGATGTGGACTATAACACGGTAGGAAGCCCCTATGCTCTGGTAGTTACGGAGGACTTCCCTGAGGAGCTGGCCTATCAGATTGCAAAGACTTTGGACGAAAAATATGATGAATGGACCGGAGTTTTCGCAGGAGTGAAAGGCGCGACTGCCCAGAATACGATTGATACGGCGATTGCACCGCTTCATCCGGGAACGGAGCGCTATTTCAAAGAAAAAGGATATATTCAGTAGTACGTGCTAGAGAGAAAAACGGCCGCTGCATGATTTGCGGCGGCCATTTTGGTGAGAGGGAGTGGAGGAATGAGCTTACAGAAGATAACAGATAAATTAATAACGCTGATTGCAGTGGGCATGTGTGTATTCCAGCTTTATACGGCTTTTTATATGCCGTTTCCTGGGATGCAGCAAAGGAGCATTCACCTGGCATGCGGCCTGGCTCTGGCATTTCTTGTGTATCCAAAGAAAAGGCCTGAGAATCCAAGCCTTAGAAATATGTCGTATTTATTTGGTATTGCCTTAGCTGTGCTGACATTTATCACATGCCTGAATGTTACCTTTAACTGGCTGGAGATGAATGAACCTATGCGTTTGATACAGCCCACCCAAAGCGATAAGGTTTTAGGGTTTCTCTTAATACTTCTGGTTTTGCTGGGAAGGGTCCGGGTAGTGGGGTGGGCAATGCCTATTATTGGACTGGTATTTCTGGGATATGCCTATTTTGGCTCGAAAATCCCGTTTGCACTGCTGCGGCATGCCGGAGTGAAGTTATCAAAATTAATTTCCATGGGATATATGACCACAGAAGGAATCTTCAGCAGCGTATTGGGCGTGTCGACTACGCAAGTGTTTATTTTTTTGATGTTCGGACAACTCTTAGAGTCTCTGGGGGGAAGCGATTTCTTTCTTGACTGGGCAAACTCGGGATTTGGAAAATTCAGGGGTGGGCCAGCTAAGGTAGCAATTTTCGGCAGCGCCCTGTTTGGCTCTATCAGCGGCAGCGCTGTGGCGAATGTGGTCGGAACCGGAACCATTACCATCCCATTGATGAAACGAGTCGGTTATAAAGGAGATTTTGCTGGAGCGGTGGAATCCGTTGCCTCCACAGGAGGACTAATTATGCCGCCCGTGATGGGGGCTGCCGCGTTTATTATGGCTGACACGCTGGGGGTTTCATACTGGGAGGTATGCAAGGCGGCAGTAATACCAGCGGTGATGTATTACCTGGCTCTGTATACTTCCGTTGATCTCAAAGCGAAACAGTCCAACCTGAAAGGACTTCCGGCTGCAGAGGTTCCAGACGGTATGGCCCTGCTAAAAAGTCAGGGATGGATGTACATTCCGCCCCTTGTCATTCTGGTGTTTTTCCTGGGCGTATTCCGGTACCCCGCTTATAAGGCGTGTTTGTATTGCTGCATTCTTCTCGTTGTGCTTGCTTCATTTAAACGGGAAAAACGTGGAGTATTGAAGCGGGAGTGGCTGAATATTTTGGTAAAAACCGCAAAAAGTTCGGTGACGGTTGTGATGGCCTGTTCCTGTGCCGGTGTTATTC
>CABSKZ010000237.1 GCA_902478395.1 uncultured Eubacteriales bacterium
GCCGCAAACTGCACACATTTTGCGTACGCAAGAAATTTATCATAATCGGACGCGCTGCCTGTCACCAATTCTTCCGGCACGCCCATCGCACGCATGAAACGCCATTTATAATGATCCCCATACAGCCAGATTTGCGTAATATTTTCGTAGCGCTTATCTTCATAAATTTCTTTCGGGTCAAGATGGCAGTGATAGTCATAAATTGGCTGCCGCTTTGCCACCTCGTGATACAACGCCTGTGCTGTGGGCGTTTTCAACAGAAAGTTCTCCCCTAAGAATGGTTGCATTGTCGTCCTCCTTTAAAAACCAGATTTTACGCGTTAAATTTCTATCAGTTCACCGCCGCGCTTGCCGCTCTCGTACATGGCAAACAAAGCCCGCGAGGAGTTTTCCACGTCGCGAATGCTGATATAGTCATCCGTCCCATTCGCCAGAGCGGCGTAAAAATCGTCAATGACATATTTATGCCCGTTTCCCCAAAGCGCTTTGCCCGGGGCGGTCATATCGTCTGCCGCAATGATTTTTACCGGCTGTTTCTTTCGGATTTCATATAGGGTATTATCCGCATACCGGAAGCGGACGTGCTCAAAACAGACCTCCACCTGAAACGGCGTTCCGGTGGGGTAGGTATTCGCTGCATAGAAACAGCCGCGCGCCCCGTTTTTGAAAAACAGCAGGGCGTCCGCCGTATCCTCTACCTCTACGTGCAGCAGCTTGGTAGATATATTTGCCTTCAGTCCAGAAATGCCGCCGCCCAAGTAGGAAAGGAGGTCGATTAAGTGGACTGCCTGGTTGATAAGCAGGCCGCCCCCCTCCGTTTCCCATTTTCCGCGCCACGGTTCGGACGCGTAGTAGGCGTCATCCCGGTCCCAGGTCATGAAGCCTGTCAGGCCGACCAGCTTTCCTAGTGAGTGGTCTCCATCCATTATTTTTTTCAACGTTTCAATACAATAGTTGGTTCTGCTTTGCAGCATCATACACAATCTGTTTTCTGAACGCTCTGCAGCAGATCGCAACAATTCAAATTCATCCGCGTCCATTGCTGCCGGTTTTTCCAGCACGACATCCCGCCCAGAAGCCAGTGCCTCGGCGGCCATATCCTGATGCAGGTAATGCGGAGTACAGATATGTACAGCGTCTATCTCCGGGTTGGACAGCACCTCTGCGAAGCTGGAAAATGCCTTGACTCCGTAAAGCCGCGCGTACTTCTCCGCCCGTTCGGGAACAACGTCGCAAACACCACCGAGCCGCGCGTCAGCACAGGTACGGAGTGCCTTCATATGAACCGGACCGATTGCACCGCAGCCGATTACACATGCGTTTCGCATACTAACAGAACCCTTTCGTTTTCAGATTGTTGTAACTGATTTCCATACTTTCAAACGGGTCGCGGCGGCAGATGTCCTGCTCTACCAATGCCCACTGCGTTCCGGCATCCTCACACGCGGCAATGATTGCATCCCAGTCGAGGTTTCCTTCCATGACCTCCGCCATTACCGCATTGTTCTCCACAATCTCGAGGTCCTTGAAATGGACACAAATTGCCCGTTTCCCCAATTTGCGGATGAACTCCGCCGGGTTGATGCCCGCAACCGCCAGCCAGTATGTATCGACAATGAATTTAAAATTTTCCGGGTCGGTCTCTTCGAGAAGATAATCCATCATAAAATTCCCATTTACTTTGGCAAATTCCAACGCATGATTGTGGTATGCGAACTGGAGGCCGCTTTTTTTCAGTTCCGCGGCAATGGGATTCATGGTCTTCACAAACTTTTTGACCTCTTCAAAATTCCCCCAGGCCTCGCGCGGCATTGCGCCGATACCCGCGATTTTGCAGTCCATCGCGTGGTGGTCGGCAATCAACTGTTCCAAATGGTCTGTATAGTCTTGAAAGCCCTTGTGGGTGCAAACAATTTTCAGGCCGTATTTGTCCGCGGTTTCTTTAATTATTTCTGCCGGAATCGGGCCGACCGCGGATACCTGTACAATCTGATAGCCTATTTTTTGCAGTTTCGCAAAGGTTATATCCAACTCCTCTGCGGTTTTACAGTAATCGCGCAGTGTGAACAGCTGCGCGCCAATCCGTTTATCCATAATGCTCTCCTCCTTAATAGGTCCCCTCTGTTCCTGTAGTTCTCTGAATTTCCTTTTTCACAACGGTGGATTTCTTTATTTTATCCTGCAAAAGTGCATAAAATTCATCATGCGGGAAATTGTTCAGGTCAGCCCAATCGCCGGTCCATGCGCTGTAGTGTATAGCGTTGGAGATGGTCAGACCCAAAATTCCCTCCTCACCTGGCGCTAGCAGTGGCGAACCGGTAATCAGCGCTTTTGCGAAATTTTTCAGGATGCCGATATGCTGCTCTCCGCCGGACGAATCGGCCGGAATGGAGCAATCCCAGCACTCCGGTATGCCGAAAATACCTGTGAAGTTTTTATTGAATTCCCGTTCCGACTCCACATTTCGTTTAAACTCCAGCTTGTTCTTCTCCACGACCAGGCGGCCCATATCGCAGGCGATTTCTAACCGGTTCGTGCCCGGCGCCTCTCCGGTGGAGGTGATGTAGACGCCTGTCAGGCCGCTGTCATACTGCATGAAAGCCGTGACATCGTCCTCTACCTCAATGTCATAATACTTTCCGAAGGAGCAATGGGACATGATTTTATCCGGCATGCCGAAAAGCCACTGCCACAAATCCAGCTGATGCGGGTTCTGGTTAATCAGTGCGCCGCCGCCCTCTGTTTTCCATGTGGAGCGCCAGGTGCAGCTGTCGTGGTAACTCTGCGGGCGGTACCAATCAGTTATTGTCCACTGTACCCGCTTTAGTGTGCCCAGTTCTCCGCTGTCTATGAGCCATTTTACTTTTTGATATATCGGGTTTGTTCTCTGGTTGTACATAATACCAAACAGCTTGCCCGATTTTTTCGCGGCCTCATTCATCTCCAAAACCGCTTTGGTGTAGACGCCCGCAGGCTTTTCCACAACGACATTCAAGCCGTTTTCAAATGCCTGAATTGCCAGCGGACAATGGTCATAGTGCGGCACAGCAATAATGACCATGTCCACCAGGCCGCTCTTGTATAAATTCTCCGCGTTGTCGAACACCGAAACCCCTTCAAAATTTTTCTCCGCGTATTCACGGCGCGCCGGGGCGATGTCGCATATCGCCGCAAGTTCCATCTTCGGAATTTTTCCCTCCGCAATATTTTTGGCGTGGGTCGTTCCCATGTTTCCCAGTCCGATAACACCGGCTCTGATTTTTTCCATATTACACGCAACCTTTCTTTTTCGGTTATTTGATATCCTTTAAAATATTCTGCAAAGCCTCGAAGGCCATGGTAAATTTATCTGGTCCGCTCTCCTCCAATTCCAGCATATGGTCGTCAAGCTCCAAATCTGCAAGGCCCGCAAAGTTGCCAAGATGCGGCTCCAGACTCAGGAAAAGACCGTCCTGTCGAAATTCTTCCTTTGCCGCAAGCCTTTCGATAATTTCCTTCACATGCCCCTCGCCGTAGCCTGAAGGGACGACAGTCCCATCCGGCTTCGCGTCCTTGATATGCAGATACCGGATGTACGGTTCCAGACGGTCAAAGGCATCCGGATAGGTAGACTGTCCGCACTGAATGAAATTTGCCGGGTCGAACACGCAGCCGAACGCCGGGGACTGGATGTTTTGGAACAAATCCCAGCAGCGGACTGCCACGTCGCCATAAATATCCTTCTCATTCTCATGCAGCAGCACAACGCCCTCACGTTCCGCGAGCGTTACCATTTGCCCAACCCGGTCCAGAACCTCTTCCCGATAATCCGGAGCCTTTCCCTGCGGGACGAAAAAGCTGAACACACGGATGAAGTGTGCTTCCAGCATTTGCGCGGTCTGAATGACCCGTTTCAGCAGTTCCATATGCTGCCCGAAGTCGTCTGTTATTTTGATTTTCCCAATCGGTGAGCCGATGGAGGAAACCCTGATGCCATATTGCCCCATGATTTCCTTTAGCCTGCTGACCTCGCCGCTGTCGAGTTCTGAAATATTCTTTCCGTTGATTCCACGCGGTTCGAAATATGAAATTCCGAGCTTGTTCAGATGGGTGAACTGCGTTTCCACATTGCCTGTCTTTTCGTCCGAGAATCCAGAAATTTTAAACAAATTATTCAATGTATCACCTTCCGTTTTCCGAAATTTAACTCTATTATAATACAAATATTTTCATATTACTATGCTAATTTTGGCAAAAACATTGCAAATATTGCTCCATTGTGGTAAACTGGTAGCATCTGATACCAATGCCGGAAGGGAGGCGGTTTCATGGAACGGACGCTCTGCATCAAAAATGGCTCGGACAGGAGCTATTCCTACATTCACAAGCGGGACAAAACACCGCAGCTGGACAATTTTGCATTGCACACGCACAAAAACTTTGAAGTGCTCGTGTTCCTTTCCGGTGACGCGGAGTTCATTGTGGAGGGGAGCAGCTACCACCTGAAACCAAATGATATTCTCATTGCGCGGGACAATGAGATGCACCAGGTCTACCACCGCTCCGGCTCGGCGTATGAACGCATCATCATCAATATACAGAATTCTTTTTTTGAGCAGAATAGCTGCCCGGAATACCGTGATATTTTTCTGGAACGGACCCCAGGATTGGGCAACAAAATTGACGGAGAAATCGCGCTCGCTTCCGGTATTTTCGACACCATTGCCCGGATGGAGCGGTTCATCCGCGAAGGCAACCGGAAAAATGACACCATCATCAAATGCGCACTGGTCGAATTTTTATATCTGCTAAACCGTTTAAAAACGGCAAACTCGGAAAGCACGCCGCAAAATGAGCTGGTGAAAAAGGTGATGGATTATGTAAAAGAGAATTTGAACCAGCCGTTGGA
>CABSKZ010000238.1 GCA_902478395.1 uncultured Eubacteriales bacterium
GATCTAGTACGGTCTCGTGGGCTCGGAGATGTGTATAAGAGACAGATATCAATGGCATGTCTTGGGAAAAAGTTGCAGTTAAAATGAATTACTCTTATCGCCACACTACAAGACTACATGGAATTGCCTTGCAAAAATTGAAGATTGAGTAAGATGTCCTTGAATGTCCCTCTTGACTTATTGTATCATTAAACTAAAGAAATAGGCAGAGGATTATTCCCCTGCCTTTTCGATATACTCCGCAATGAATTTTTTAATTTCGGTAGTCGGCTTTGTTCCGTTCTTTTCACACGCGGCCCGGAAAGCTTCCAGAACCTCCGGGCGCAAGTCTAACGGGAAACGGACGTAATTTTTCCTCATATATGCCTGTTGAATCTCACTTTTGCTTTTTGCCACGCTTAAACACCTCCACAATGTCCCATACAAACACAATTAAAGTCAATCCTATTGCAAACCAGGTAAGCCAATTAAACCCATGCTGGACAGCATAAATAATATTGGCGGCGGTCAGCAGATACAGCGGCGAGTTCCTTAATAGTTTCTTCTTGCTCATATCAATTCAATGGGGTATAATAAGGGTGGAGTTCGGGGAGCTTTCGCTCCCCTCCCTCTTAGCCCTTAGAGATTGTGTAGATTACCAAGGCGACATTTGCGAGACCTGCGAGAATCTCAACTATTGTCTTGATATCTTCCACATTCTTTGGGGGCTTTTTCTTTTTCCCCACTGGACTTTTCACCTCCTTTCCTTTGATTATATTATATAATCTACGTACGTATATGTCAACCCTTTTTCAAAACTTTTTTAAATATTTTTCAGCCCTTTTGCTATTAGCGGAGGGCTTTTCTTAATACCCAAAACAGGAAGTGATTTCATGTACTGCCCAAGAGATGGAAAGTGCGTTTTTGACGGCTTCAAGACGGCGGAAAAGCATATTTGCGCTTTGCCTAGATGTCAATATCCCCGTGAACTAAAACAGGCCTTACAGAACCGCATAGCCAATATTTTAGGACAGCCACAGGGCAGAACCAGACGGGAGCGGGAGCTTGAAATTCTCAGAAATGAAATTGTTAAATTAAATTTGTAAAGCGGTGGTGGTATGGCGACAAAGTCGAACGAATTAAATCTAACAAGCAAGCAAAGAAAACTTGCGGAATTATTAGCAAATCCGGACTTCATCGGGAGCATCACGGAGTTATGCCGGGAATGCGGTGTAGCCCGTTCCACTTATTACAAATGGTTGGACAAGCCGGAGTTTACCAAATATGTGGACAGCCTGATTTCTAAATTTACAAGCAGCGAGCTTTCAACGGTTTGGAAAGCCTTGATCCGGCGCTGTTCTATCGGAGATGTTCAAGCAATTAAGCTGTATTTTGAAATGAGAAAGGAATTATCCTCAAAAGACGAAAGCGGGGTTCAGATCATTGACGACATCTAAATTATCCGGCATTGTCTCCCCCGCTTTTTACGACGTTCATCGGCAGATCAGAATGGGCCGCATTGACGAAGCGGTACTAGAGGGTGGCAGAGGCTCCACAAAATCCAGCTTCGCATCAGTTGAACTGGTTCTGCTGCTTATAAGGCACCCAGACTGCCACGCCGTGGTGATGCGCCAGGTTGCAAACACGCTGCGGACCAGCGTTTACGCGCAAATATGCTGGGCCGTTACTGCTTTGGGATTAACTCAGAAATTCAAATGCACCGTTTCCCCAATGGAATGTACTTACCTTCCTACTGGGCAAAAGATCATGTTTTTCGGCATGGACGACCCTGGAAAAATAAAATCCATCAAAGTGCCGTTCGGGTATATTGGAATGGCCTGGTTTGAAGAGCTTGACCAATTCGGAGGCCCTGAGGTAATCAGAAATGTGGAACAGTCGCTTTTGCGCGGCGGTGCCTTTTCTTTTACCCTAAAATCCTTTAACCCTCCCTCCTCTGCCAGAAACTGGGCCAACCGGTATGTAAAGGAACGGCGGGACAGCCAGCTGATTCATCACAGCACCTATTTGACAACGCCTAAGGAATGGCTTGGCCCCAGATTCCTTGCGGACGCGGAACGGCTCAAAGCAAAAAGCGAAACCTCCTACCGTCATGAGTATCTGGGAGAGGTTGTCGGCAGCGGAACCCAGGTATTTGAAAACCTGAAATTGGAACCGATTCCGGACGAAATGGTCCGTTCCTTTGACCGCAGGCTCCACGGGGTAGACTGGGGCTATTATCCAGACCCCTGGGCGTACAACGGAATGCAATATGACGCGGCCAGGAAAACCCTGTATATTTTCGACGAGGCAACCGCCAGGCGGAAAGGAAACTGGGAAACAGCCGATATTCTAAAGGCAAAGGGCCTCACTGGAAACGACAGAATCACGGCGGACAGCGCGGAGCCCAAAAGCGTCGGGGACTACAACGCTTACGGCTTATACTGCCGGAGCGCCGAGAAAGGCCCTGGGTCTGTGGAATACAGTCATAAATGGCTGCAAAGCCTGGACTGCATCTGGATAGATCCGGTTAGATGCCCGGATACCGAAAAGGAGTTTTCGGAATACGAATACGAGCAGGACAAAAAAACCGGGGAAGTTTTAGACGGATACCCCGACGCGGACAATCATCATATTGACGCCGTAAGGTACGGCACGGAATACCTTTGGAAACGTGGAGGGGTGTAAGCATGGGACTTTTTCATTTAATCAAGGAGGCGGTGATGAAGATGCTGAATCTAAAGGAAATTAAAAAGCTGGGCGCGGATCTATCGTCGTATATGGCGGAAGCAATTCGAACCTGGGACGATCTGTTTTATTTAATCAACCAGCCTCCCCATTCCTTGAAGCTGGCGCAGACAATCACCAGCTATCTGGCGACGCTTGCGACCAGCGAGTTAACCCTAGACGCGGGCGCGGGTCAGCGGGGAAAATATATCACGGAACAGGCGGCCGGCAATCTGCTTCCTAATATCAACGAGGCGGTACAACTTGCGGGGGCTGGCGGCATGGCCGCAATAAAGCCGTTTGTAAAGGGCGGGTCAGTCTATGTGGAGATTATCCCACGTTCCCGGATATTCCCGAAAGGCTTCGGCCCAAACAAGAGAATCGAATCCGGGTTCTTTACGGATTTTGACCGCCTGAAGGACGGAAAGCCAGTAGTCCGCATCGAGGAATTTGCCCTTCAGAAAGACGGCCTTCTCATTACCAACCGGGCTTACCGGCTGAAAGAAGCCGATGGAATCGGCGGAGAGCTCTCTCTTTCTGAGGTAGAACGCTGGGCGGACCTTCAGCCCGAAGCTTTTATTTCAGGTGTAGACCGGCCTCACTTCGGCCTAATCCGAATGCCGATGCTGAACAATATCGACGGCGGGCCCCTCCCTATCAGCATTTACGCCAACGCCGTGGACAGCATTATCCAGCTGGACAAAACCTACGAACAGTTTCTGTGGGAACGGGATACCGGAAAGCGGCGCATGGTATTAGACCGGGGCGTTGCGGTCAAGGACCCGATCAATGGAAAGCCCGCAATCCCTTTTCGTGAGCTTGCCAGCGACTATTACATGACCATCGACATGCCTGTGGATAAGCCCTGGGCGGACTATACGCCGGAGCTGCGGGGGGAGCATTATAAATCCATCTTTGATACTCAGCTTCGGATTTTGGAAATGCAGACTGGTTTTTCTCAAGGAACCTTTAATATCGATATCCAAACCGGGAGGGTAACGGCCACCCAGGTGATCAGTGACGACCGCACCACCTACAACACCGTCAAGGCGGTGCAGGACCGGGGCATGACCTCCGGGCTGATCGACGCTCTATATTGGTTTGACGTATATTCAACGCTGTACCGCCTGGCCCCAGCCGGAGCCTTTGAGCCTTCCGTCACCTATGGAGATTCCATTTTTGAGGATACCGGTGTGGAATACTCCCGCAGGAAGGCAATGGCGGACAGCAAATACATCAGGCCGGAGCTGCTCACAAGCTGGTATTTCGGCGTATCAGAGGAGGAAGCGAAAGCCATGCTTCCAGAACCGGAGACGCCGGAAAACATATTGTTCGGGAGTGATTAACCATGCTCTCCCCTGAATATATCGACCACCTGCCCGACCGTGTTGTTGAGCTTTACGCCGACCTGGAAATCAGGATTCTGGAGGATATGGCGCGGCGCATTTTGAAAACCGGAGCGTTGACGGAAACCGCCCAATGGCAGATGTGGCGGCTGGAGCAGATCGGGGCGGAACGGGAATTTATCCGATACCATTTACAGCGCCTTACCGGGAAAACCCAGGGGGAGATTAACGAACTGCTTGCAGAAGCCGGAGAAAAAGCGCTGTATTATGACGATCAAATCTACCGGGCAGCTGGTTTAAGCCCAAAAGCGCTGCGGGACAGTGAGGCTTTGCAGAAAATAATTAAAGCCGGCTCCGACAAAACCATGAGGCTTTTTGAAAACCTGACAAGCACTACGGCTGACACGGCCTCAAGGCAGTTTGAGAACGCTCTGGACGCCGCCTACATGGATATAACCTCCGGCGCGTTTTCTTACCAAGACGCAGTAAGAAGCGCTGTAAAAAGCCTTTCCAAAGCAGGAATTGACGCAATTATATATCCCAGCGGGCACACGGACAAAATGGACGTTGCCGTCCGCCGGGCGGTCCTTACTGGTGTCAATCAAACGACGGCCAGAATGCAAATCGCCAGAGCCGACGAAATGGAATGCGACCTGGTGGAAACCACTGCCCACATGGGCGCCAGACCGGAGCACATGGACTGGCAGGGCAGAATATTCAGCCGTTCCGGGAAAAGCCGTAAGTATCCAGATTTCGTAAAATCCACTGGCTACGGAACCGGCCCGGGGCTGTGCGGCTGGAACTGCCGCCACTCCTTTTTTCCGTATTTTGAG
>CABSKZ010000239.1 GCA_902478395.1 uncultured Eubacteriales bacterium
GTTTCCTGTTTCTTCAAAATGTTCTTTCGAGGAAGCCAACTCCAGCTCCAGCTTTTTGGGAATAAAAGGATAGCCGTAAATTTGACCGTGCGGGTGCGGCATTGTTACGCCGACCACGTCTCCCCTGTTTTCAAAAATAAATATGTACTTAATCTTTTCGTCCTTGCGGATTGCACAGAATCGTTCCGTCCACAGGTCCACCAGCTTTCGGATATGTTTCTCGTCCAATTCAGCAAGTGTTGTCGTGTGCTCCGGTGAATATAAAATCACCTCGCATTTTCCGTAAGACTCCGATGTCTTGTACAGACCGGCTTCCACATCGTCGGGGACAGGCGGTGTCTGCGACAGTGCCGGAAAATCGTTGTCATATTCATAGACCTCATAATGCTCGGGCACCTTACCTGAACCGGGGCAAAACGGACACCAGTCCTTTGGCATCTGCGGCCTATTTTGCCGGTGGGACGCAATCATAACCCAGTCCTTTGTCAATGGATTGTAGCGTAATTCTGCCATGTAAACCCTTCCTCCCAAATGAATAAATCTATCTTAGGAATGCTTTTTCGTGAAATAGCCTTCCAACTGCAGCACATATTCTTCGTTTTTATTTTGGAACCCAAGCGCAGCATAAAGCTTTTCAAGCGCAGGTTCAGCGCCGTAAACCACCCGGATTCCCCGCAAATCCGCCAGATTGAGCAATGCCTTCGCAAGCCCTTGCACCATCAGCTCATCCTCGAACTCCGGCGCAAAAATAATATGGTTTAAATAGACTTTTCCCGCGTTCAGCGAGAGCGAGCCAAGTCCAACCATGGTTTCTCCGTCTCTGCTTGTCATCACGATGTCATCAGACAGGTCGGCGTCACTGCCCTGTTTTTGCAAAAAATCTGCGACCACGTCCTGATTCTGCTCCTGTTTGATTGTCAGCATTGTATCGTCCCACCTGTCAATAGCTTAATTTCCTCCGGTGTCAGATGCCGCCATTTGCCAAGCGGCAAATGCCCCAGCTGCACCCGCCCGATTGCAGTCCGCTGCAGTTTTAAGACCTCATGCCCAACCGCCTCGCACATTTTCCGGACTTGCCGGTTGCGCCCCTCATGAATGGTAATAACCAGCTCTGAGGTGCGTTCCAGCGATTTTGTCAACTCCACCCGTGCGGGGGCCGTTTTTCTTCCCTCGATTTCCACTCCGCTGCGCAGTTTCCAGATGGTATCGTTGTCCGGCATCCCCATAACGACAACCTTATATTTTTTAGGAACCGTATGCTTCGGATGGGTGAGATAATAGGTAAAATCTCCGTCATTCGTCAAAAACAATAGCCCCTCGCTGTCATAGTCCAACCGGCCGACCGGATAGAGGCGGGTGTTCAAATCCTGCACCAAATCCAGCACTGTTTTCCGGTCAAACTGGTCCTTTGCAGTGGTAATATATCCCACAGGCTTATTCAACGCAATATAATATTTTTTCTTGGCGGGCGCAATGAGTGCGCCGTCCACCATGACCTTGTCGTTGTCCTCATCTACCTTGGTTCCGAGTTCCCGCACGGTTTTCCGGTTCACTTTCACCCGTCCGGCAAGAATCATCTCCTCCGCTGCACGCCTTGAAGCGACGCCGCACCGGGCAATATACTTTTGCAGCCGTTCTCGCTCTGCCATGTTATCCTCCGTGTGTTATCCCGTACTTTTGGGTATCTTTCAGCTTTCTGGAAGTGCCGCAATCGACATTCTCTTCTTCGGACGGATGCCCCTTCGCCAAATTATCGATACAAAGGGGCATAAGTCCCCCCAATTTATCTGGAGTGCCAGACGGGGATATCGTTGCAATTAATCTGCCCGAATGAAAAAGAAGTCCATTGTTTCTTTATATCTATAAAATGAAATCTGCTGTGTTTCCTATGGTATTATACAACGAAATAGTTAAAACTGCAACAGTATTCCCCTTTTTTCTTAAATTTTAAATATCTACCAGGGCCCTCCGCATTTCCTCCCTGCCACGACACAAAACAGCCATTTGTCGTGTTGCGTCCTCTTCTAAAATAACGTTATTGCAGCGGTATGAATAGACGAGAAACGGGATACTATATTAAATGAATCCTCCATTGAAGAACGAAGCGTATTCGGAACTTCTCTCCACTATAAAACAATCTATTCTCTGCCATCCAACGTTAGAAACAGCTTTTCCAAATATTTTTTACTCTTCCCCGCCTCGTATCCAAACGCCCCTGTCATGATTCCGAATCCCACCACTGCCATCAGCAGGGCAACAGCCACTCCACTAAAACTCCCGCTTCGAATTACTGCTACCAGTGCAATCCCTAAAAGGGAATACCACGTCAACATAAAAGCAGCAGAAACAATAGGCGGCCGCATTCTGACGCGAATCAGAGTCCCATTGCCCCTGGTCCGGATTTCACCACAAATTACCGGTAAAAAGCTATTTCTATACCGAATGACCGGTCTGATTCGAAACGTATCATCTTCCCGCATATATCCCCAAAATCTTTTTGTGTATCGATACCAAACGCAGGCATAGACAAAGAATAGCCGCCCGCAATGTTCCATCGCAAGATGCTCCTGACTTTTGTTATATTTTGTTCTGTTTTAATTTCAAGAGTTTTGAAAGGAAGCCACCACATTTCTCTTTCTCCTATGGATTCAATAACACAGAAGCCTCAAAAATGCCGTCTTGATAGGTAAACTTTGCAACACCATGATACCGCTCAGCTAAATTTCGAACAGAAGCGATGCCAATCCCTTCCCCTCTGCGTTTGGACGAAAGAAATTCCCCGTCCCGCCGGCGGATGACTCCGTTATAGCTATTTTTCACCTTAATAGCAAGCATGGTTCCCGTCGTGATTTTTGCCGTTACTTTGATAAAGCGCGCGCCATCCGTCTGAAGCTGGCATGCCTCCAGCGCGTTTTCCACAAGGTTGCCAAGAATCACGGCCAAATCGTTTTCATCGATTGGGAGCTCTTTTGGCAGCTCTACTACTGCTTCCATTTCAATTTTTTCCCGTTCCGCCAACGATAAATAGTACCGGAGGATAGTATCTGCCGCCATATTTTCACTGACTTGTTTCATAGATTCATACAGCCTGTTTTGACTAAGCTGCCCGATATATTGTTCCAGCGCAGAATATTCCTGCCGCTTTAGCATCCCCTGAAGAAGTATTAAATGATGGCGCATGTCATGCTGGATTTTCGCCATCTGCTCTAGGCTTAGTTGTTGTTTCTCATACTGGATGCGCTGCAGTTGAATTCTTTGCTCCGCCATGTTTAGCCGTTCGGTTGCTCTGACGCTTTTATAAGTTGCCTGAAGCGTCTGCAACAAAATAGTATAAAACAACTGGGAACAAATTGTCCATGTAAAATAAACAACAAAATCTTTGGCAGTATACGGCATCTGTTTTGCAAGCAGATTTGGATACAGGTACAGGTTAAACAATATAGAGAAGCCCATTGGAACCAGCCATAGGTAATTCCAGAAAGCAAACTTAATTCTTGTTTCAATCAGTGGCTTTAGCAGTTTCACCGCCAGCAGCCATAAATAGGGGATAAAGCAGAATGATATAATCGCGGACAACAGCAGATAATTTGCTTCTGACTGCCCTCCGCCTATCAGCGTCCAGCCGTTTCTAGTCAGCATTTTCGCAAGTAGAATGGCACAGTTTTGAATATTTATAACAACGAGAACCGAATAAAATATGCGCATCGGGTTTCCCCTGATAAGGATGATGCCTGTAAAAAGGGAAATCGCCATCAAAAACGCTACCCCCTGGGGCGCATATTGGACAAACGGTGCTTCAGATTCTAAAAATAACAGTATAATTGCAGCCACAACCGCCACAAATGCGGCTATCGCGGTAACGGTTACCGCCGGACGGAACCGAAAAGCTTTTCGAAACGGGACTATGATAAAAAACAGGTATATCGCGGAATGAAACAATATATTACCTAAATACATCAGTATATGCGGCATCTGTTTCCTCCGATTCAAAATGTTTTAATGTGAACAAGTTATTCAGATTGGTACAAATGGGCTCTTCACCCTCCGAAAAGTTATTTTCTCAAAACCATTCGACACAATCACAAAAATCCCCTGTTAATTCCAATTACATCACAAGGACATATATTATCACTAAGCTCATTCTTCGCTTCACTTGGATTCACTAAGGGTTCATATTATACTACATTCTCATTTTACGACGGTAAAATGTGCGGCAGAGCCGCAAGCAAGCGGCCTGACGCTTGCCGAATGATGATTCAATGTTCTCAAAAGCGAACGCGTTTGGCGTTCGGTCGGCGGAAAACGCCGCCGTTCATTAGAACCTTTTGAGGTTATTATACCACAAGGGCATATATTCTCACTAAGCTCACCCTTCGTTTCACTCGGCTTCGCCAAGTGTTCATATTATACCATAAATCCGAAGGATTTTGGTATCATTGCGCATGTGCGTTTCCGAATAACGTGAGGAAAATTTGCACGCGCGATAAATTTCTCGCCGGAGGCGTATAATAAACGCTTTGCGTTTATTATACCATGATTCAGCCGTAATTTCTACCCCTGAAAAGTTTAATTTTTATAAGCATAGCATTGAGATTCATTATTTTAGTAATGAAGAAAAGAGGCAGGATTATCTGTTATACGAAACCGAATAACCCACATTTTTGATTTTACAGAAACCTTTAACGGATAACCGTCTGCAGAACAAATGAATGCTGTTTTTTCTTGCAGAAAAAAAACGGAGCAAGGTTCACCTTGCTCCAGTGTATATGGATTATATAACCAACCTTTTTTAATTCAGCTTATAAATTCCCCCAAAAAACGGGATGACGAAAACAAAAACCTGAATCACATATTG
>CABSKZ010000240.1 GCA_902478395.1 uncultured Eubacteriales bacterium
GAGAAACCGCGAACCTAAAACAAACAGAACTTGCTGAAAAGGTTGCATTAAGGTCAAGTGCTATTTCAAAGTATGAAAAGGGATTAACTCAGCCGAGTATGGATACTCTAATCAAATTTGCTGAGCTGTTCCATGTGAGTACCGACTATTTGCTCGGCATATCCAGCATACCTAATCCTTATACCATAGAAAACTTTACACCAAAAGAAGCGGATATAATTTTAAGATTTCGCCGCTTATCTAAAGAAAACCAAATCCGCATTGATGAAAGAATTAATACGATGTTGGATAATCAAAAATAATAAAAAATAGCACTACCTTAAACGGATAGTGCTATTTTTATAACGGATAATTCTTGTTTTGTCTCGTTTGTAATTTTACGAAATTTCATGTAAATACTACCTATTGACTGCCCTGCAGCTGTTGATATTACTGACTTTTCCAAAAAGTCCTATAAGAACACCTCGACCACACCGGAGCAAAGTTCGCTTTGCTCCATTTTTTTGTCTGGATAGAACTTTATCCTGCCACTTCTTTTTCCAAAAGCTCGCGTTTACTACGCATCAATACCACTGTAAATATCCCACAACTGTCCATCGTCGCTTCCAACTTTTAAAAACTCTGTTCATCTATTCAAAGGACAATTAAAAACCCGCAGCTTGCACACAAACTGCGGGTTTTTTTATATCTGAGCGCTTTATCGCAGATTTGTACATTTCCATCCAGGCTTTTGTACACACAATGATTGGCTGCCAAAAAACATTTTAATTCATGCGTTCTTTGTATATCACGGATTATCCTTCTTTTACCATGAAATTGCCATAGTTGCCGTTTGGGAATTTCTCAAAACATAGAAACATTCTTATTTACAGATATGTCTTCTCTAAAAACATCTTTCTAGGGGCGTAATATGATTCCGGTGCTTCTATACAGTTCAATGGTCAAATTCCATGTATGTTTGTCTGCAATTCCGGTTTCTTCAACACCATATACGTTCTGGAATGAACGGACAGCCGAACGGGTTTCTTCGTCCATCGTCCCAGATACCGGAACAGTAGGAAGATTCCCGTACCGCCCCGCGATACTGTTTATCATGACTTGCAGCATGTAAGTCATATCTCCGGTGCAATCGGTCCGTAATACATCTCTAACGTCAAAATTTGAACAGACTTCTTCGAATAACAGCACTTCTTCAATTGCGCTGTCATAGGCATCGACAATTTGGACAAATGTCTCATAATCAACCCGTCCGGTTTGCGCAAGACCTGCCTGAACCTGAAAAGAAAAGACTGCTTCAGTCGTCTGTACTCCAAAGATACCATCGGGAACAACCGAGGAAATGGCCGGATTTTGAAAGGATATCTGCCGCAGCATCTCCTGAAGGCTTTTCACCGGTTTTCCGGTGTAATCTCTTGGCGTATTCGTATTCCCCACGTTCGTATCCGTATCGCCCTGTTTCATCTCAAAGCCGGGGTATTGACGAATTCTTGGTGTTTCTGCGGTTAGAATATCATAATACGTCCCAGCAATGGAATTCCACGTCGTTTCATTGACAGTCCCTGTTTCCGGAAGCCCGAATTGTTTTTGATAGGCCAGGACGGAGGCACGCGTATTTGGCCCAAACACGCCGCTTGGATTCACCGGCGGAACCGCCGTAAAGGTAAGCGAAACTGTATTGAGATACTGCTGCAAGGTACGGACTGCCGGGCTGCGCATACCTTCTATCAATTCCATACCGGGATATGGTTCTACCTGAATATCTGTTGCTCCCTCATACAGCTGTTCCGTGACTGCGACGCCCCTTACCGCATTGTACATAGCATCCCATGTTGCGTCATTAACCACACCCGTTTCCGGCAGGTTGAACTGCTTCTGAAAACCAATCACCGCATTTTTTGTTGCCAGTCCAAAAATACCGTCTACCGCAATTGGTGGAATTGTACCGTAAAAATCTGAAAGAAGCGAAAGGAAATATTGCGTAATAGTAACTTTTTCTCCTTCGTCACCCTCGGACACCGCATCTGGATATTCCAAAGAAAGCCCGAAAATCTGCTGCCCTTCCGATTCCAGTTCCGCAAGCCGTTTGACGGCAACATACAAGTATACCAGCTTATACCATGTGCCCTCACCAACGATTCCATCTTGCGCAAGGTTGAATATCTTTTGGAATTGCCGTACACTCCGTTCCGTACCTTCTCCAAAAATCCCATCTACAGGATAAACCTTTGGAATTGCTGGGTAGTTTTGCGAAATACGGTTCAATTCTACCTGTATAACCGTAACGTCGTCGCCGCGGCTCCCCCGCTGCAATGGTACACCAGGATAAGAGGAACGAATTCCCGCAACCGGAGTATTATATACCAGCGAGATATCGTCGCCATAATAATATGTCAGAATCTCATACGGAATGTAACCTTGTTCCGCCAGTGGTACCGTCCCCCATTGAGATAGGCCGTTACAGGTAACTGTAGTTCCGTTGCAGAATTCCGCAGCGAGCGGCTCCAAAAAGCCCTCTCGCCGGATATAGGTCCTGAAAATACGGTCTACCAGCCTGCTGATGTTCTCAAAAATGTTCCTGCCCGGCGTGAACGCCTGGTCATATTGCGTTGAATTGGTAATATCAAAATTATAGCCGCGGCTGCGGTAATATTCTAAATAGATCCGGTTGAGCGCATAGGAAATTTGGCTGTAGATATTTGCGATTAGGGAGCTTTCCGGCCAAGTCGGGTAAATCTCACTTGACGCGACATTTTTGATATAGTCCGGAAATGAAACGGTAACATTCTGGGCACCGGAGTTCGGTGCGCCCAGATGGATTGTAATATATTCTGGTATATATGGCACAGTTGCCATTATAACCCCCTCTTTCCTATAAATTTTGTGGAATTACAGTAAAGGTTTCTTCTAACTGGCCGCTGTTTTCCGGCAGCGGGATCATATCAGCATTTTGCAGCGTCACTTCTCCGCCAAAGACCTGCACATCCCGGATGTGAACGGAATAAAAGCCGCTTGCCGAAATGCGTATATCAAATGAAGCAAAGGGATGCGGTATACCTGGCGATAATGATAAACCGCGTTCCGGCGCTTCCACTTCAAATGTTCGCGAGGCGCCGCTGTCATTTGTCAAGCCGAAGCCCACGATTTCTTCTCCATCGGAATTTATTTTCGATACTGCAACACGGGCTCCTGTTATTGGAACCGCATTCCCCGCTGTGCGCGCCTGCACCAAAATATACCCTTCTGCATGTCCTTCGCTGCTCTGCTGCGTCTTCTCAGGCGTATGCAGTTCTTCCGCCGCTGCAAAAAAACGCAAAGATTCATCTTTTTTATAATCGCTTTTTGGGAGACATCCCGGACAATTTCCTGTCATATAAATCTTCCTTTCCTTAAACACAAACGCCTCTGTTCTATTGTTATGCTTCTCAATGTTCCAATATGCGCCTGACAATTATTTGACATTTTCATTTCAATTCGTTAACAAATATTGATTCATATCCGCATCCATGTTATACTATTTCCAGAACTATCCGATTGGGAGGATTGTATTTTGGAAACAAAACCGTTTTCACCATACGTGAGATTTGCCCATAACCACCGCTGTCCCGCTCCTCTTGAAATAGCAGAACGGGTGATTTATGATTTTGAACTGATCTATGTCAATAAGGGAACCGTCAATGGTTTCGTCGACGATATGTCGTTGTGTGCCAAGCGGGGAGACATTATATTCCTTCGCCCGAAACGGCCGCACCGGCTGACCTTTGAGGGGGAATACGTCCATAATCCATACATTCATTTTGATTTTCATGAGGATAAACTTAGCCCGGAAATACCGATATCCTTCGCCCTACCTGACGCCGACTTCAGCCGGACAGAACATTATTTCCGTGACGACAGTTTTTTGACCGGGGCCTATGCACTTTCTTCCAAAATCTCCCCCAAAAACGCGCAGGGATTCTATTCTTTATTTTTAGATATCATTCAAACTTTTGAACTCAGGATGCCATACTACGAACTGCATCTGAAATCGAAAATGTTCAGCCTTCTGTCTAAATTATTTGAAGAACAGTATTGGACACGAAACGCGCCGTACCGTTCCGGTATCGACACCGCGATTTCCGCGCGGATTTATATCGTGAATCACCTTGCACAAGAATTGACCCTTGACGAAATCGCGGATGAGCTCAGCGTCAATAAATTTTACTTGGTAAAGCTGTTTAAAAAGCTATTTGGCATTACCCCAATCCGGTTCCATGCCGAAATGCGTATAAACATGGCCAGGCGTCTTCTTCAGGCCCCTGGCTACAATAGTATCTCACAGGTTTCCGACGCAATGGGCTTCGGAAGTGTTCAGGCCTTCAGCCGTACTTTTAAACAAATTGACGGAGTCCCACCGTCAAAGTATTTAAAATAATACCGATTTAACAGTGCGCCCAAATCATAAAAAGCAGCGGAATGTATTCCGCTGCTTTTTATGATTCCTGTTCAATTCGTTCTGCCAAATCATGCAAATAGACCCACCGTTCCATTTTTTCTTCCAGCTCCGCTTCCAGATGCGTTTTCTGCTCCATTAAATCTGAAAGTCTCACAAAATCGCTGGCTTGGCGCTGCATCTCTGCGTTAATATCATCCAATTGATTTTCTAATGCTTCAATGTCGCTATCTATCGTTTGAAACTCCTGTTCTTCCCTGTACGTAAACTTCAACTTTCTGGTTCTGGGCTTTTGCGTTTGCCGGCCAGGCTCATTTTCTGACGGCTTTTGGGAAATCGGGTTCTGTTCCCCTTCCCGTCTTTTTTCCGCGTAATCACTATATCCCCCTACATAC
>CABSKZ010000241.1 GCA_902478395.1 uncultured Eubacteriales bacterium
CTCGAAATATCTCCTTGCAACACACCGACATCCCGGTTGTAAGAACGCATTTTTTCTTCATATCTTTTTGAACTTTTCAGTATGGATATCATATTTACCACTGCGCACAGTATACCAATCAGAGCAATATGTACGTCAAAAACAAATATCAATATCCAATATACAGCAATTTGCAGTATATATCCAGGAATAGGAGAAAGCAGCTCCACAAGCTGACCCCCCATGCGCATATTCGCATTTTGGCGGTTGGCTAAATCGCCCTCATTGCGCTGCAGGAAAAATTCAATCGGCAGCTTTAACAAATGCTCTATAAATCCCGAATTGATCCGCACGTTAAGGTGTTTACCTATCCTATGGCTAATGTTTTTGTTGATCGCTATCGCCGATGCAGTAATCAGTCCGGCGCACAGAAGAATCCGCAGTATAATCGCTAAATTCTGCACGTTGCCGCCAATCAGTATTTTATCTATGAATACGGAATTTAAAAACAACATGGCGCCGGTTCCGGCAAGCACACATAATTCAAGCAGTACAAAATAAACGATATTGGGTATCAGCGCTTTCACACAGGATGAGATATAATCTTTTGTGTTACTGCCTTTATTTTTTTGAAATTCCTCCGTGGGAGTAAGCTCAATTGCAATGCCGGTAAAAGCTTTTGAAAACTCTTCCATGGATACAGTACGCAAGCCATATGCCGGGTCGGCAAGCACAGCGCCCTTCCCATGAAAGCCGCAAAGCACAAGAAAGTGATCCATGTTCCAATGTATCACAGCAGGGGTTTTCAAACTTTTCGCACCCGCAATGTCTACACGCACTGCTCTTGGTTTCAAATTGTGGAACCGCGCTGCTTTTACTATATTTTTCGCATTTACACCGTTTCTGGATACGCCGCATTCACGCCGGAGTTCTTCAAGCGTCACAGTCTTGCCGTAATAGTCCAATATCATTGCAAGCGATGCTGCACCGCATTCCGTTGCCTCCATTTGTAAAATCGGGCGTATCTTTTTTATTTTTTTCATAATACCCCCTAAAACAGCCATTCATACGGACGGCACTTTTTTACAACAATATCTGCCTGGCACATTGTTCCCATCGCTACCTTTATAGCTCCGCTTTTGGGATTTGACCATTTTAAACAGCTCTGCGCCTGCGCTTCCGGAATGAAGGTTATCTCTACCAGCAGGTAACTTTCACGTTCGTCCAAGGTGGAAAGAAATAGTTCACTGTTTGTATCTTGTATCCGCTGTCCTGTAATGGGATATTGAGAAATGCTTGAAATATACGCTTTTATGTAGCCGTATTCCTCGCGGGGAGCGAAATCAGGCATTACCTGCGCCTCCATTCCCACTGTAATCAGACCGCCTTTTTGGGCAGGAATAAACGCCGTTAAGGTCTTATTATTGCCGTCAGTATCGTACGGTACAACCGATGCAATTTTTTCTCCTGTTCGTATATAAGCATTTTCTTTTACGATTTCTGTTACGATACCGTTGATGTTGGCGCGTATTACCGAGATGTTGTCATAGTCGCCATACAATTTTTGCAGGTCACTTTCAGAAATACCGCTCACTTTACCTGATTCTATGCCAGATAAAATATCCTGACTTGGAATGATTGCAAGAATGTCCCCCGCACTGACCATACTTCCAACCGACACCACAGTTTTTGTTACCGTTCCGTCTGACTGTGCATATACCGCCCCGTTATTTTCGGCAGGCCATATGATGCCGTCTACGGATACGGTTTCATAAACGGTCCCAAACGCAAGCCACAACGTAAATGCTGCTGCACATGCTGTGAGTAGCACGACAAAAACAGTGTTTTTTATGCTTATCGCACGAATTCCCTTACTCATGCCGCTGTTTGACGAAAAGCTTTCCAATGCTTCCTTTCGAAATAATTCTGCCATATTCCTCACCTAATTATCTAACTTATATTCATGTCCATAGCCGCTTTCATCAAATATGGTATATTGGTAACCAGCTAAGATTTGTGCGCCGGTTTCGCTAAAATGAAATTCCTGGCAAAAACCGCTATACCCCTCTTTATGCAAAAGCTGTGCGATTTCCATGGTGTTTGTTGTGCCAGCACGTATTGCTGTATCGCCAATCATTCTGACTGCGTTATAGCCTTGAATATACCATGTATCCAAAACCAAGCCCGTCTTATCGAAATATTCCTTTGCCATTTCTTGTATCATGATGGCTTCCTCATTGGTTTCATCGCGGAGTATAAACTCATCAGCCATAATAAATCCTGTCATAGCCCTCTGCAGCTCCTCGTCTTCGTCAAGGCGCGTGCTGTTATCGAAAGCAGTATCGCCTCCGCATATGAGTGCCGGATTTTTTTGTTTGAGTTTTTTTAATAGTTCAAAGCCTTCCTCATTTTCAGGAAACATCATAACGCCCTCTACGCCGAGTATTTCCCAACGTTTATAGATTTCGTCGAAATTGGTTTCCGTAGCAGTCATATTAACGCAGTCAACCACTTGTATTCCATCAGCTGCATCATGTTGAAGAAATCCATTTGTTTCTTCCAACTCAAACGCACGGTTTGCAGCACATATTGCCCATCGGGATTTTCCAGAGGCTGCCGCTGCATGCCGCAGAGTGTGCCCGACATATTCACCGGAGTTGCACATGGAAAAAATGAAATCGTAGCGGTTGTCCTGATATACGCTGTCGTACAAAAAATACGGAACGACCAACAATTTGCTGTTCTGTTCGCACAACTCGGCGGCTGTTTTGTTCAGTTCCATATCGATTGCACCAATTACAGCAGTGACGGAGGCATCAGAAACAACGGTATCAATCACTGCCGCTCCATCCTCATAATTTTGTCCGTTATAAAAACTGCATTCTACTTGATATCCACTATCAGCATATTCCTTGTTCAAATCTTCGACCGCCCGTTCCACACCTTCCTTATAACCGGGGTAGAAATCGTTGGAGTTTCCCATAACTGCAATTTTTACGATTTTTGTCCCGTTGCTATTACATCCCGAAAGCGCAAGAAGGAAGAAAATCATAAGGAAAAAAGCGAGTTTTCTATTTTTTCTTTTTATATATTTATTTTGCATATTATCCTCATCCAATCCTTTAGCCACTACCGTTTTAATTTGCCTCCTTAATTTTTTTGCTGGGGACAATTTGGCCCCAGCGCAGAGAATACCGCATGTTCAATCATCTCCGACTATAGACATTTACTTTCTTCCTCGCTTACAAAAGCAGAGTTGCTTAATAGATTCGCATTTTGCAAATCATCCCGCAGCGGCTTGATATAATACTCTGCAATTTTGCATTGCCTTCCGATGTTCAGATGACAAGCTGTGTTTGACAATAAATATGCCTGAATATCAGGATTCCGTTTCCTTAGTATCCCGTCCGGTAATGTGCGGCATGATTACCTCTGTATAGACAGCCTCCACTTCATAAGTATATCTGTATCGCACTGCTTCCATAGGATCACCAAAAGCAACTGCTGTAGCGACGTTTTTCTCTAAATAAGCTTTGGTTTGCGTAAGATGTTTTGCGCTGGAAACAATTATCACAACGGTCATATCATCACCTTGTTGTTATTTTATCAGAACAAGGACAACAAAAGGACAACAAATTTTGATGTTAAAAAACAAATTTTTTCATGCCCGGGCTTTCTTGAAAAATTTCTGTTTTTATGTTATAATTGGTATAATTTTTTGTACATGTTAAAAGAGGTTCAAAAAATCAACCTTTTTAACCACGGGATAATCCTGATATATAAGGAATAGCGAGGTGATGCCAAATGGATCAAATGGTAACTGCGAATATTGCTCTTGATATACTCGGCATTGTTCTGTCATCGATTCCGGTTGCGTATTTAGTCGGCAACTATCGGCATCAGCAAAAGCTGAACCGGTACTTTCTGGGTGTCGCCGTTTCCAATATTTTTATGATTATAGGCGACTTGACAGATTGGTTGATTCAGAACGCTTCCGAACCGCCTATGAAAATTCTGCTTATTTTTTTCACCGTGGTATATTATGTTGCCTCTGCCTTTATTCTGTTTTTCTTTGCCCGGTATATGGACGAATATTTAAAGCTTTCCGGCCGGGTTAGAAAGCTGTATTTGACGGCTATCACGGTTGTGTGCAGCGTGCAGGTGTTCTTTGCTGCCATCAGCCCGGTTACCGGCTCTATCTTTTATGTAACGGGCGATGGCTATCAACGGGGCAACCTATTTATTATATCGCAGCTCGTCCCCTTGTTCTGTTACATCT
Source organism: uncultured Eubacteriales bacterium (assembly GCA_902478395.1). GTDB lineage: Bacteria > Bacillota > Clostridia > UBA1381 > UBA9506 > CABSKZ01. Next base: position 4,259 of record CABSKZ010000241.1, read on the forward strand.
TATTTACAGTCTTAGTGATCGTGTACCGGAAAAGACTGGCTTGGCGCGAAGTCGTATTTTTCCTGCTGTATATTTTTGTACCGTTGGGCGCTGGAGCCGCGCAAATGTTTCTGCGCGGCATCGCTGTTGTAAATATAGGTGTATCCCTTGCCCTGTTGTTTATTCTGGTCAACATCCAGTTTGAGCATGAGAGCGCCTTGCGGCGGCAGGATAAGGAACTAATGCAAGCGCGCATCGATATCATGCTCAGCCAAATTCAACCGCACTTTTTATACAATGTGCTCACAGGAATTCGAAAGCTCTGCGAGACCGATCCGAAACAGGCAGTTGAATCCATCAACACCTTTTCTAAATTTTTGCGCACCAATATGGCATCGCTGACCGATAAACATCCCATTTCTTTTGAAAAGGAGTTATCTCATACCCAGGCATATTTGCGGTTGGAACAACAGCGGTTTGGCGATAAGCTGAAGGTTATTTACGAAATTGAAGCTGTTGATTTTGCTATTCCTCCGCTGACCTTGCAGCCGATTGCTGAAAACGCCGTTAGGCACGGATTAATG
>CABSKZ010000242.1 GCA_902478395.1 uncultured Eubacteriales bacterium
CGATTACTTTCACTCTTTTTTTCGCTGATTTAATATTTGGCAAATCTTTCACCTCCAACCGATACTAAACTGACTTCATCTATTTTAACACAACCAAAAGGCAAATGCAACCGTTTTTTTCACTTTTTTTAAATAAATTGCGTCCAAACTTAAAATATTATAAAAATCAGTTGACACAGATGCCGCAAATGGGGTATAATAACCTTTGTACTTTTATCTTCTCGCAAGAGTACACGCAATTCGAAGCAGTGGAGGGAGGGAAGAACCATGTCTGAGATCAGACTGAAGGACCATGAGTCTTTAGATAGCGCGCTTAGGCGTTTCAAACGCTCCTGTGCAAAGGATGGTGTTTTATCCGAAATTAGGAAAAGAGAACACTACGAAAAGCCCAGTGTAAAAAGAAAGAAAAAATCCGAGGCTGCCAGGAAAAGAAAGTTTAAGTAAGGCCCCGTTATTTTAAGACTGTAAGGGAGGGGAAAGGGATGTCCCTCAAAGACACATTGCTTTCGGATATGAAGATTGCCATGAAGGAAAAGGATGTGCTGCGTAAGAACACCGTTCAGATGGTGCGCGCGGCTGTCCTGCAGATAGAAAAGGACAAACAGATCACGCTTGGCGACGAAGAAATTTTGGAAGTTATCGCCAAAGAAGCGAAAAAACGGAGAGATTCGATAGCAGATTTTGAAAAAGGCGGCAGGCAGGATCTGGTTGACGCGGCAAACATAGAATTGCAGATTTTGATGGGATACTTGCCCGCCCAACTGAATGAGGCGGAGATCGAAGCGCTGGTTAAAGAAACGATTGCGGAGACCGGAGCCTCTTCCATGAAGGATATGGGAAAGGTCATGGGGGCAATCCGGCCAAAGACCAAAGGTGTTGCCGATGGGAAAACCGTCAATGAAATCGTCAAAAAGTTATTGTCTTAAAAAAGATACCCGGAGCGCTAACGCGTTCCGGGTTTTTTTGTGCCAGAATTTATTCGGTCTAAGGGAAGAGAGCCGAAAAAACAAAAATATTAGCAATCATTTGTCAACCTGATTAGGAATACGTAAGGTATTCCTGCGATTTTGCTTTTCTTAGGAAAATTTGCTCTTTTTTCGCTCTACGGCCCTGCACTTAGGAATATTTAAATATTTCGTTTTGTAAGGTTAACTCCTTACAAAACCAGGAAAGCAGAAGGCTGGAAATATAACATGGGAGGGGGGACCTCCTTATAAATATAATTTGCATCTGCCTCTTGGGCGGATAATACTCAACCAGGTTAATATTCTCATGGGCTGAAAATCCGGTGCTTACGCCTCAGGACATTGACCTCCACTCACAATGAGCAGTAAATCTTCTGTTAGCTGAGAGGAATCCGTTGAAATATTCATGCCGGAGATGGCGATAATCTTCTAAAATTGATATGAGACCGCCCTCTCACTGATAAAAAAACAAGCTGACGCATATGTAGACGGCAAACATCTTGCCTGCTTTTCTACACAATATAGGAAATATATGTATCCCTCCATAGAGTTGGGGACGTTCTTAGACATTTCCAGCATCACTGCCCCCAAGCAGTTGAACCAGTTGCCGGCGGAATGCTTCGTCCTGCTCTACAGTTCTCTTTTTCGGCCCTTTCGTCCGGCCTCCGGCACGGCGCACCTTTTTTCCAAGAAACCGCTCGAACAGGAGTTGGTCCATATTGCCGCCGTCATACACCATACCGTTCTGGCTGAGCGCTGACGCCCCCTTACCCAAAGCCATTGCCGCGACACCATAATCCTGCGTTATGACCAGATCGCCGTGCTCTGTCAGATTAATCAGGGCAATGTCTGCGCTGTCCGCTCCCTGGCTAACCGTTACAACCCGCGAATATCCATCGCAGATGATATGACTGGTATCGCAAACCATAATCACTTCGATACCGCGCTTTCTGGCTTCCTCAACGATAATGTTTTTCACCGGACAGGCATCGGAATCTACTACAATTTTCATGTTGGTACCTCTCTTCTTTCTAACCCCTACCATGAGCGTGCATCGCTTAGCACTTCCACAACTTTTCGTTTCGCGAGACACTAGATATAAGCAACGAAGCCTTCCTGTTTCCTTAACTCTAATTGGGGCGGATGCTGACATCACCGGAATTCAATTTTCTAACCTCACCGTTCTCCATCCGCACAACAAGCCGCGCCTCGCCATCGATATCCAGCACCTCCGCATTTTCAGCGCACTCCGCAGAGAGCACAGTTATATTTTTCCCGATAATGCAGGAACGTGTTTTATACTCCTCCATGAAATTCTTTTTCTCAAATGAACGGTACAACGATTCAAACTCATTGACAACAGCCGCAATCAGCCGGTTTTTGACCGGCCCGGCTTCCGGCGCCATTTCCTCCACAGATACCGCGCGGCCCTGCAGTTCCGGCGGATATCCGCCTGCAGGAGGCGCAACATTGATGCCTATCCCTAGCACGGCGTAATCAAGCGAGCCACTTTCCACCTCAACAGCCGCTTCTGTCAGGATACCGCACAATTTTTTCCCTTCAAAGTAAATATCGTTGACCCACTTAATCTGTGTCATTTTTCCTGTAACCGCATCGACAGCCCGGCAGACCGCGACCGCCGCACAAACCGTGAGAAATAGGGAAACCTCCGCGTCCGTCTGGGGGCGGAGCAGCAGGCTCATGTAAATTCCATTGTCGTCCGGCGAAAAAAATGATCGGCCGCGCCTTCCTTTGCCGCACGTCTGGCTTCTTGCCACAACCAGAAGCCCTTCTTCCGCTCCCTGTACGGCATATTCCTTCACGACGTCGTTGGTGGAACCGACGTTGTCAAACAGCTGAATATCCCGCTCGGAATTTGCTTTAAGCCCCTTTCTGATTCCAGTTTCGCTGACTATGTCACAAGCAGTATGCAGGCAGTAGCCACGGCCCACGACCGCCTCAATTTTCCATCCTTCCTGCCGAAGAGCCTCCACTGATTTGTGGACAGCGGCACGCGTGACACCAAGTTCCCGTGCGATTTGTCCGCCAGATATGCTTCTTCCCCTGTTATCCTCCAACACCGATAATACATCTTGTTTCATCTCTTCACTCCCGCTTATTTTCTACCTTCCATGCAAGGGTCGGTTAGGCTGTTCCCAGCAGCTGGCGGCATCTATAGGTGATTCCGCTTTTAGACAGCATCCCTCGTATTTCCTGTTCTCAAACCCTATTGTAGTACAAATCCGTCATAAATGCAAGTGCTGTCGAATAGAATAGTGGTACGGTCCGGTATTTGGCCAACCTGTCAGATAGTCTGGCCCTACAAAGGAGTGAACACGATGCGCCGCACATCCAGAAAATTTCACAGTCATACAATTCACCTTAAAAAGGGACTTGGTTTTGCAACAGCTCTGGTCCTGCTGGCAATTGCGCTGCTGCCGCGGCTTAGTCTGCCGGAGGCGGCTGTTCTGAAAAACATCATCAGCACAAAAGTACTGATTAAAGGACTGGAGCGTTCCCTCGGTTCCTACAGCGCAGACGATAGTGGTTTCTCCTTCCGGAATCTGTACGATGTGATTGCCGGCGAAATCCCTTCGGCGCGCGCAAATGAGGAAATGAGCAAAAAATATGCTGTAAAATATAATGATTCGATTCGCGCCAAACGCACTGAACAAAAGAACGAGAAGGAAGAAAGGCAAGACCAAGTGCAGATGCTGAAAAACAAAAAAATACAGACCATCAACATGGCTGCCAAGGGGATTACCTTTAATAACGCGAGCGATTACAGCGTAGATGCCGATACCCTGCTCAGCCAGCCTTTGCAGTTCGTGTCAAAAAACAGTGAACCGCGTGTTTTAATTGTCCACACCCATACGTCAGAAGCTTACTTTGACAGCCCTGACGGAAGGAGCGAGGATCCACAGTATAATGTCGTCCGCGTGGGAGATGAAATCGCAAAACAATTAAACAGTGCAGGAATCAAAACGATTCATGACACGACGCGCAACGACTATCCTTCCTACAACGGCTCCTACAAAAAAGCGCTGGGTGTGATTCAGCAAAACCTGCTGAAATACCCGACAATCGAGGTGGTATTGGACGTACACCGGGATTACACCGTCCGCGACCCTGACACTGAAAACGAAATCTATTTAAAGCCTACCATGACGCAGGATGGCAAGGACGCGGCACAGATTATGTTCGTTATGGGGACGGACTCCATGGGCCTAGACCACCCGAACTGGCGGCATAATCTGAGTTTTGCGGTTAAAATTCAAAACCGGCTGAACCAGACACATCCAAATTTTTGCCGGCCCATCAACATCCGTACCGAACGCTTCAACGAGCACATGACGAAAGGCTCTATGATTATTGAGGTTGGATCTTCGTCTAACACGCTGGAGGAAGCAATCCTCGCAGGAAACTACGTTGGTTCCGCGATCGCGGATATTTTAAAAGAAAACTAGGCCTCTGCCTCGGACGGCAAGCTTGGCTTTCAGCGTATCTACCGAAGCCGCGCTTACGGCCGTGTGTATGAAAGAATATTTGTAAAAATAGACAGCCCATGTGATAACATATAGAATACGCAGCGGTGCCAAAATGGTACGAGGAGACAATGTGGGGATAAGCCTCTGGTAGAAATATCTGGCTACGCAATTATTTCCCCGCTGCTAAGATATATATAGTCAATGATACACGAAAATGAGGACCTTGCAGAAGCAAAAGTCCTCATTTTTATTGGGATTATTGTTTTAAAACAGCCTCATTGCTTTTGTTTTCCATACATGGTATAATAAACGCAAAAGCGTTTAC
>CABSKZ010000243.1 GCA_902478395.1 uncultured Eubacteriales bacterium
TGATAAAATATCTCAAGTATGGATTCATCGTTGAATCCGTCAGTAAGAATTTCTGTAGGAGGGTTCATTTTGGGCAGATTGTTTGGCACGGATGGCGTCAGGGGTGTAGCCAATGAAGAGCTTACCTGTGACATGGCGATGAATATTGGGAAAGCCGCCGCATATGTACTGACAAAAGAAACAAACCATAAACCAAAAATATTAATTGGAAAGGATACGCGGATATCCGGCGACATGCTGGAAGCCGCTCTGACCGCCGGGCTTTGCTCCGTCGGTGCGAGCGTCGTTTCTCTTGGCGTCGTTCCAACCCCGGCGGTTGCGTACCTAACCCGGAAATATAAGGCAGATGCGGGGATTGTTATCAGCGCGTCACACAATTCCTATGAATACAACGGCATTAAAATCTTCAATTCTGACGGCTACAAGCTTCGGGATGAAATTGAGGATGATATTGAAAAAATTGTGATAAATGGACTTGGCAAGGACGAGGTTCTCACCGGAGGCGCTTTAGGAACAGTCACGAACTGCAACACAGCGCTTGCGGATTATACGAAATTCGCGAAGAGCACCATCGACTGTGACCTCGTAGGAATGAAAATTGCAATCGACTGTGCAAACGGTGCGAGCTGTAAAAGCGCGGTGCAGGTCATTGTGGATCTGGGCGCGGAGGTCTTTGTCGTACATAACCATCCGAATGGGACCAACATCAATTTGAACTGCGGTTCCACGCATACAAAGAATTTTCAGGAATATGTTAAGAATATAGATGTTGATATCGGACTTTCGTTTGACGGGGACGCCGACCGGCTAATGGTCGTGGACGAAAACGGAGAACTGATTGACGGCGACAAAATTATGTTTATCTGCGCGAACTTCCTGCGGGAACGCGGTCAGCTCGCAAATGATACGCTGGTGACCACTGTCATGACGAATCTCGGCCTCGTGCTGGCCGCGAAGGAGAGGGGAATCCGCCTGGTTCAGACGAAGGTGGGCGACCGCTATGTGCTGGAAGAGATGCTTAAAAGCGGTTATGTGCTCGGCGGAGAACAGTCTGGCCACATCATCTTTTTGGAACACAACACGACGGGAGACGGCCTTGTTTCCGCACTTCAGCTGCTTGCCATCCTGAAAAAATCGGGAAGAAAGCTGTCGGAGCTGGCCGCAGTGTTCCAGACCCTGCCGCAGGTCATCGTCAACGCGAAGGTTGCTAACGCGAAAAAAGAGGCATACCAGACAGATGAAAAAATCATGAATCAAATCGCGGCGCTGGAAAAAGAGTTTGAGGGGAACGGACGCGTATTGATCCGTCCTTCCGGCACTGAGCCTTGTGTGCGCGTCATGATTGAGGGCCCGGATCAGGAAATGATTGCGGCCCGGGCTGGTGAGCTGGCAAACCTGATTGAATCGACGCTGGGGTAAAACACTTGTCCGGCGGAACAAAAGTTATGTCTGTCCGGCAATTTGATAGATATTATGAAAGTAAAAACTTACTACAGGAGGTTGCATATGTGCGGAATAGTTGGATATATTGGTGAAAAACAGGCGGCGCCGATTTTGCTGGACGGTCTTAGCAAGCTGGAATACCGTGGGTACGATTCGGCTGGAGTCGCGGTTTTTGACGGCAAGGAAATTGAAGTGGTAAAAACAAAAGGAAGGCTGCAGGCCCTTTCCGATAGGATAGACGGCGGAAATAAAATCAAAGGGACGTTCGGCATCGGGCATACGCGCTGGGCGACGCACGGCGAGCCGTCCGACGTCAATTCTCACCCGCATACGAGCGAATCGGGAAAAATTGCAATCGTACATAACGGTATCATTGAAAACTATGTAAAACTGAAAGAATTTTTGAAGGGCAAAGGCTATCATTTCGTTTCTGAAACGGATACGGAGGTAGTGGCGCATCTGGCGGATTACTACTATAAAGGCGATTTGCTGGATATGGTCATCAAAATTATTGCCAAGGTGGAAGGCTCCTATGCGCTTGGTATCGTTTCAAGCGACAACCCAGATGAACTGGTTGCCGTGAGAAAAGACAGCCCGCTGATTGTCGGTCTCGGTGAGGGTGAAAATTTCATCGCGTCTGACATTCCGGCCATTTTATCCTATACCAGAAAGGTATATTTGATTGAGGATAATGAAATCGCGGTTATTAAAAAGGACAGCGTGAAACTGTATAATACGGAGAAGGAAGAAATCCAAAAAGAAGTGTTTCAGGTGGACTGGGATGTTTCTGCCGCGGAAAAAGGCGGCTATGAGCACTTTATGTTCAAGGAAATCATGGAGGAACCGGACTCGGTTATGAAGACGATCAGCCCGGTTATCAAAGACGGCCTGATTAAGTTTGATAAAATTCCGTCCAGAATCAGCATTGTAGGCTGTGGCTCGGCGTACCATGTCGGTGTGGTCGGAAAATATATTATTGAACAGTTGACGGGTATCCCGGTTGAGGTGGATATTGCATCGGAATACCGTTACCGTAACCCAATATTGACAGACGATACGCTGGTCGTGGTCATCAGTCAGTCGGGTGAAACGGCTGATACGTTGGCGGCGCTGCGCGATTCTAAGAAACGCGGCGCGAAGATATTTGGCATTGTAAACGTAGTGGGAAGCTCCATCGCACGGGAATCCGACGAGGTGCTCTACACGCTTGCGGGACCGGAAATCGCGGTTGCAACCACGAAGGCGTACAGCACCCAGCTGGTTTCGGTTTACCTGCTTGCACTCAGCCTGATGAAAGCGCAGGGTAAGCTCACGCCTGAAATGGAAAAACAGTATGCGGATGAGCTGCTGTCCCTGCCGGAAAAAATTCAGCAGGTGATTGATAATAAGGAGAAAATTCAGTACTACGCCTCCCAGTATTTCAACTCTAAAAGCGTGTTCTTTATTGGGCGCGGTCTGGATTATGCCCTATCCATGGAAGGCTCGCTGAAACTGAAGGAGATATCCTATATTCATTCCGAGGCGTACGGGGCCGGAGAACTCAAGCATGGAACCATTTCCCTGATTGAGGATGGAACGCTGGTCATGGCGATGGCGACACAGGAAAAGCTGTACGATAAAATGGTCAGCAATATTAAGGAAGTAAAAGCGCGCGGCGCGGTGGTATTCGCAATTGCGGAGGAGGGCCATACGGCGATAGAAGAATGCTCCGACGCGGTGCTGTACATTCCGAAAACCAACCAGATGTTCACGCCGTCCCTTGCGGTGACTGCTTTGCAGCTGTTCGCTTACTATGTTGCCAGCCTCAACGGTTGTGATATCGACAAGCCGAGAAACCTCGCGAAATCGGTTACAGTTGAATAAGAAGTTCAATTTGAGACAGAATAATGCGGTATGTTGTTTTGTTTCATGCTACCAAAAATGTATCAGCGGGGCTGTCCCCGTGTGAGGGTTGCAATAAGGGCGGCTTTAAGCCGTCCTTTGCCTTTCAGGGTGTCAAAATGCGGATAAGTGGGGAGGACAGGAATGGATTTAGAGTTTAAGTTCGACCACGACCCAATGTGCCTGTTTTGCAGACACGCAAAGCAGCTTGCTGGAACGGAAGAGCTGCTTTGCATGAAATGCGGGCCTGTCAGCCCGGAGTTTCACTGTAAAGAGTTTGAATATAACCTTTTGGCCAGAAAAGTGCGAAGAAAAAAGGAAATCAACACGTCTAAATATAGTGCAGAAGATTTCAAAATCGATTGAGTAGCGTTTACGAAGGAGGTCAAACATGCAGTTTATCATCGTCACGGGAATGAGCGGAGCTGGCAAGACCAGTGTAGTACACATATTGGAAGATATCGGGTACTATTGCATTGACAACATGCCTCCTACACTGATTTCAAATTTCATTACCCTGTGCCAGAACTCAAATATCTCTATGGAAAAAATTGCTTTTGTCGTCGACGCCCGGAGCGGGGAGCTGGTAAAGCGCCTTGCTGGAGAGATTGCCGAATTTGAAAAAAGCGGCAATAAATGCGAGGTGCTGTTCCTCGAAGCAAGCGATGAAAGCATCATCAAGCGTTATAAAGAAACGCGCCGCAAACATCCGCATTCTAAGGAGGGGCGCATTGAGGACGGCATCAAAATCGAACGGGAACTGCTGGCCTCTATTCGGGAGAATGCAGACTATATTATCGATACGACGGGCCTTTTAACCAGACAGCTGCGTGAGCAAGTGCTGGCACTGTTCGAATCGAAAAAGAAATATGAAAACATCAATATCAGCGTTGTATCGTTCGGCTTTAAACGCGGCATTCCGCTGGACAGCGACTTGATGTTCGATGTACGTTTTCTTCCAAATCCATTTTATGAGCCGGAACTCAAGGAATTGACCGGACTGGACCAGCCAGTCAGCGACTATGTCCTGAAATGGGACGTAACGAAAACCTTTATGGAAAAGCTGAAGGATCTGATTTCTTTCCTTCTGCCGCAGTACATGGAAGAAGGTAAAATGCAGCTTGTCATCAGCGTCGGCTGTACGGGCGGCAAACATCGCAGTGTCACTGTGGCAGAAGAGCTTGGAAAGTATCTGAACGAACATCACTATTTTACAGTTGTAAGCCATAGGGATATTAAGATGTAATAGACAGTCCGGAAGCAATTTGCTTCCGGTTTTTTCTACAAAGCGAGCCAGTTATGGACGATTATCAGCGGCGATTCTTTTCCGCTCATTTTTATAATGGGTCCCTAGATGGGCAAAGCAGTGTGAAACGTCGGGTGAACTTAGCGAGAATATATACCCTTGCGGTATAATATCTACCTGTCTCTTATACACATCTGACGCTG
>CABSKZ010000244.1 GCA_902478395.1 uncultured Eubacteriales bacterium
GCAGCACGATGGTGTCCGTGCTTTTGCGTGCGGTCAGCGGCCCGTTAAATTGTAAGCCTGTGGCTATGATTTTCATACATTATCACCTTCTACAACAGGTTCCGTCACTTCTGCCGCTGGCGGTTCCGTGGTTTCTGTACCAGTCTCGCCCTCCGTCTCCGTGGTCGGTTTCTCCGCTGCCGGCTCCGCAACACCCGTCAGAGAGTCAACCACCGCCAAATCGTCGGCAGTCAATACCTGCCGGTCAAACCACCCAAGTGCGTATTGATTCACCTTGTATCCCGGTTCCGTTTCCGCCATCTCCCGCAAAGTCCTCATCACAAAATCTCTTAAATCAAACATATCTTTATCCTCCTCAAATTTATATTGTGCCGCCTAACGCGACGATTGCACTTGCCAGTTTTTTGTAAGCTATCGTTCCATCCACCTCATACCTGACCGCCATACCGCTTTCCGCTGTGTTGCTAAGTGCCGCATCGGGCGCAGTCAGCGTCAATGCTAATAATGCCTGACCCGTATCTGTCTCCGTGATATCCTCTATGGTTGGCGTCGCGAGTTGATACACTACTGTTAAATTATTATCCGTCAGCCACGATACTAACTTAGCTTTGGCTTGGTCTGCTGTGTCCGATGCCGCGATACCCAAGTAACCGTTTTTAACCAATATCCGAAATCGAGCGTTACCCCCATTTGGCACCCATATAAACATATTGGCTTCTGGGACGGTGCCGTAAGGGCGGCTTATTAATCTATCACTCATCGGATTACATGCCCATTTAATTGCCGCACCGCCATCCAGACTATTTGTGTAAAAATTATTGACACCAGCAGGTGTATGTGCGTCCGTGGTACGCCCCCACATTTCCGTCCCGTCAAATGTCTTTTCCGCACACTCCCGCACCAGCTTCACCGCGCCGTCTTTTACCTCAATGTAATCCCGTGCCAGCCATCCGCCTGTCGTGTTCGGTACGCCGCGCAGCTCATACGGGATGTTGACCACCGTACCGCCGTAAGGTTCATAGGCGGTTGCCGCGGAACCTTCCTCGACTTGAAGATAGACGGTTGTATCTACTGTTGTACCCGCCGCGTTAACTTGTAGATACGCCCTGACCGTATCAACCGTGTCGTCAAACGCAAATGTAGTGAGGTACTGTATCGCCCCCTCTTTGGGTTTTACTGCAAAAACAAACGACAGCCCTGTCGCGCTGCCCTTCATGCTTTTCGTGTAATATTTCCCACGCGTCAAGCGGTTTGTGATGTTAACGCTGCTGCTCACGGAAAGCCCTGTCGATGTGCCGGACACTTTCACTCCTCCGTCAGCTTGCGAAACATAAGTTATACCGTTATTAGTTGAGCGCATACCGGAACTGTCAAGCAAATTCTTCCCCCGCAGAAACAGCGCGGTAAAATTCGATTCGCTTTTTATCTCGCTTGGGTATTCCGGGCTTGGCTTGTTTGGCACAAACGGTTCGTAGGCTGTCGCGACGGAGCCTTCTTCCACTTGGAGGTAGACGGTGGTGTCTACTGTTACGCCAGCTTGATGTACTTGCAGATACGCCTCGACCGTATTGACCGTATCGTCAAATGTAAATGTAGTAGGATACGACGGAGATTTACCATCGTTATAGGTTAGAACTGTCTGAAACGAAAATGTCGCCGAACCTCCAACAGAGTTTCTCACATAAGTTTTCCCTCTTGTCAGCCGAGAGGTTATGTTAATTAACTTGCTCTGCGAATACGCTGTCGCTGTACCAGATATTTTCACACCGCCGTCCGACTGATACGCATATGTTATTCCATTCTGCGTTTTGTCGCACCCAGTCATATCCAACAGATTCTTCCCCTGCACACTCGTCTCCTGCTCCGACTTCCCGTAAATCTCCAATTCCCTGATGGCCCCCTGCGGCGCAACGTCGTCCAGCACAATTTTCTCACCAGACGCATCCCCCACAATCGCGCTTGCGTCCCATCTTGCCCGCTCCTGCGGCGTGATGTGCCGTTCTTCGTCCGCGTCGTGTGCGTCAAAATCGGCTTTGTCCGCCTTTAACGCCAGCCCATTGGACAGTTCCGTCTGGCTTACCTTGCCGTTCCACTCTGTACGCTCCGCCGCTGTTATGTGGCGTACATTGTCCCCGTCGTGCGCATCAAACTCAGCTTTGCCCGCCTGTTCCAAGTCCTTCACGCTCGGCAGCCCAACATCACTTTTATCAAGCACCACAACACCAGTTTTTCCCGCGACGCTTGTAACCACATTCTTTTCCGCACCGGTTTCAATTCCATTCAATTTCACCTTGTCAGCAGACGACATCAACCCCGCTTTGGTTTCCGTCGCATTTTCATAGGTTGTGTCGGTTGCGCTGATTGTCACACCTTTCTCTCCGCCGCCATAGCGCGTCATTGCAACGTTGTCCCCAGCTTCAAGGACAAACCTGTCATATGGTTCTTGTGCCGCAATGTCGCCTACACCCTCAACAACAATAGTGCTATAACCGGCTCCGTTTACCTCCGCGCCCGCTTCAATCCCATCTAACTTTATCTTATCCGCGTCCGTGTAGTTATTATCCGACAGCCCTTTCCCTTCCGCCTTGTCTACCTTGTTGTTCCATCCGGCCCGCTCTTCCGCTGTTATGTGGCGTACGTTGTCGTTTATGTGTGCGTCTGACGCTTCACCGACCCATTCTCCCTGTTCCTTTGCGTAGTCGCCCATCTGTTTGGCATATTCGCCCTGCGCAATGAGGTTGACCAATATTGGCGTGGTGTCCTCCGGTGTTACACCGCCATCCCCAAAGCCTTCCCGCACGTGTGCATGAATGACTTTCACCGTCGCATAAGAGCCATCGGCGGTGACCAACGCCACCTCTAATTCCAGCGCGTCCGGCTTGGAAAACACGCTGTTTGCCGGAATGTAGAACGCTTTTCCGTCCTCCACCGTTCCGCTGTCCACAACCACCGACCCGTCCGACCGCTTCGCCTTTACCGTCAGCGTGTGCCCTGTGCAGTCATACGCCTTCCCGTTGTCCATAAAGTCAAATTCCAGCCGGTACGCCTGCACGTCTCCCGTCGTAAACTCCATGTTGCTATACTGCTCCCGGCCTCCCGCCATTTCCAGTCTTATTTTGTATGTTATCATCCCTTTTCCTCCTAACTGATTATGATTAATGGGTGAACACTTATGCCTCCCGATGAGGTCGTGAACCCATCAAACAGCCCGGTCAAAATATTTCCTGTTTTTGAGAAAGTTAAATGCACCCAACTGGATGAACTAAAAAAAATTTTAACGTCAATGTATTTCGTGCTTACGTCGTTTCCGCTCGCTGACCAATAAGTTCCCGTTGCTATGTCGTACAGGCCTACAGCTAATCTATCGGCGGCGGCATATGACATAACCGTAACATACGAATAGTTGTTCGTGCCGAGGTCAACCTCAAAGCTTGTGCTGCGGTCATATGTATAGTCATCCGTTTGTTTTTCCAGCGTAAACGTCTGGTCAATCACCATCGTCATATTTGCGTTGCTCGCATACCCAGGCACTTTCCCCTTTGCGTAAGTGCGCTTGTCGGTCAGCTCTCCATCCGCGCTGATTTCTGCCAGCAGCACGCACCCCGCCCCCGGTGTTTCAGTAGAGCATACCGGATAATTCCGGTTGCTGGCCTGCAAATCCGGCTTGAAATACACATAGTTTTTCACGCCTGACTGATACGTCAGCGGCGCCCCGTCCGCATCTACCTCTATCGTGCTCCCGTCGTCGAAAAACGCAAGGCCAGGCAAAATCTTCACTGCCCCATTCCCTGTTTTCGTCACCTTGCAGGTGTTCACGCTGTCCGGCACTACTCCGGCAGTGTACACCAGCTTCACCACATCGTTGACCTTTGTCATGTTGTACGGCAAATCGTCCACAAACGGGTCCGCAATGCCGCCTGTCACCAGACGGCTTGTCAGTTTGTTCATGTCCTCCGCGCCGTATATCGCATTGTCCGCAAATCCATAACTGTATCCCATCTTAATCCTCCTCAAATATGGGCTGTTCGCCCGTTTCGTTGTTTTCGTACCAGATGTTGACCCCGGTGATGCGTTTTTCCTCTGCCGCCGCAAATGCGCCCTTGCTGACCTCAACGCGCACGAGGTCGCCGGGGCTGTAGTCCTTCCAGCAGGTGAGGCCGCGCGTTTTTGCGCTGCTCTGTTTTTTTAGCCCCCGTTTTTTCAAATCCTCTGATGCCTCCGCCTCCGACGCGCCGGAAAGCGCGGTTTCCCACGCGTAGATGCCCGTCCGCGCGGAAGGCAGGTGCACCAAATATCCATTTGCGCTGTCCGTCTGTGCCGCTGTTCCCGTTTCGTCGGGGAAAATCAAATATTTCCCTTCCTCGAATAGGATGCCGCTGAGCCGGCCGCCGCCCACGCTGACGCGGTATTTCTTCCCGTAGTTTGCCGCGTTCGGGCTTGTGAGCCGCGGCGAATTTTCCTTCGAATCCCAGTCGCCCATATCCGCGTAGGGCTTTTCAAACCATCCGCCGCCGAAATAGTCCTGCAACTCCTCGGTATATTCCGTCTCGTAGGCATTGCGGTTGCCCTCTGAAATGGTAAGCGGCAGGCTTTGCCCCTTCAAAAATTCCAGCACCCACCGCTTATTCGCAAGGTCGTAGCGCATGGCATGGCCGCCTCCGGCCTTCTCCATGCAGGATGTCAGCAAATCGGAAAGCGGCGTGACCGCTTTATTTTCCAGGGAAACTTCGCCGTAGTCCGCGGCGGGCGTCCCCTCAAACACCAAATCGGGC